>NZ_JBEONP010000051.1:0-31467 GCF_040544435.1 Undibacterium sp. GrIS 1.2 | reverse complement strand
TCCCAAATTTGATGTAGAGCTTTACTGCTCTAATACGATCTTCGTATGAATACATGAACTACCTCCAAGTAGTCCAAGTTTTTATCCGCACCCCCATCTGGTCAATATTGAGTGCGCGTCAACAGGCAATAGTTTTTATAAGTTCATTAATTTTTGCCTTAATGCGCTTTCTGCATCAACATCAAAACCTGTTGCCGAATCTGTTTTAATCAGGTTTTTGAGAAACGGCTTAAATAGATAGGATTTATCGTCAATGGCTAGCCACGGCTACCATGGGGATTCAGATTGTCGTAACCATGCTTCAATTTCTGCATGACGTTGATAACCAATGATATCTACCAATTCTGAATGGTCTCGCCAGCTTGGCGTAACTCCAATAATTCTCTCTGCAATATCCGCAGAAAATAATCGCCTTAAATCTGAAAGAGAATGTTTTTCTCTCCATGTGCTGCTGATAACAATGCGTACTGAAGCAAACTCCCGAAGTACTTGTTCTAGACGAGACAAGCAGGTAAAGAGCTTAGCTTCATCATAACAAGGCTCAGGATGTAGTACTCCGTCAAAATCTAAAAATAAAATCATCTGGTTTTTCGATTATCCAATCAAGATAACAAGCCTTGATATCTTGCTGGCGCAGCAGTCGTTTAATCGTTCGCTTTACTTCAGCTTTATCGCAATTCGTGCATTTATGGAAACACAGCCGATTTGCAAAACACGATTATTCTATTATCAACTGGGGCCAGGAAATCATCGCTGCTGTTCGTTGAATAATCCACATTGCCTCAGCCGGAGCTACCCAGCCGGTTGTTAATAGACGGTCATAGTATTGCTGAAGAATGTCTTGTTCCGACATATGGGCGCGTTTTCCAGCTTTGGATTCGAGCGATTTTTCACTGAACTGCCTAGCTAAGTCTTCGCATATTTCCCATCGCTGGAAACGCTCAGGTGGTGTTGTACCAGGTGGGTAAAATTGTCCTTCATATTCTGTGAATAACACCTTTGCCTGAAAGCCAGTCAGTGAACCTGGATTCGGCGTTGACGGGAAGTCAGCAGGAATCAGGCTGAAGTCCGGAATTTTGTTTGATTCGTTACTGATCATAGAATACTCTTCAAAGCGAAGTGATTCATCAAATGATACTTTCGTCCAAAACCATCAATTTGATGTTCAATAATTAGGTGTTATTAAAAAATAGCCTTAGGATGCAGCAAAATCAATTTAATTTTTGTTTAAATGGAGAAACTGATTTGGGACAAATCCCAAACCGGGCTCATTGATATTTAAGTCCAATAATAATTGTATTAATAAATGTTGCTCCACAAGCACGTTGCTATTCATGAAATAATCTGGTCGAGATTGTCTGACTTGAAGTATTCCAGTGTTCAATAAAATTTTACTTACGTTTTCGTTGATGCTTAGTGTTCCCGCCTGTGTTCAAGCAAAGGAATTTGCTGAGTGCCGACAATTCTTTCCTCGCGGTCAGATTCCCATTGTGCCCAATCAGGCATCTCTACAATTGCGAGATCTTTGTTTCTCGTCCTTTGCTGTGATGCATTCGGGGAGAAGTCGCACGCCTTTGTATGTGGTAGAGAGACTGAACAAAGACATATTGTTTGCTGCAAAAAACAATCAACGCTCTACGAAGTTTTATGCTGAAGCACGATTGCCTGCAGCAGAACGGGCTGAACTAAATGACTATAAACATTCTGGCTATGACCGGGGTCACATGGCTCCAGCCGGGGACATGGCTACTGCTGAGATGATGGCACAAAGTTTTTCTTTGTCGAACATGGTGCCGCAGGCACCGATCAACAATAGAAAGGCGTGGAACTCAATCGAGATGGCCACGCGTAAATATGTTATGCGTGCACAAGGGGACGTTTTTGTGATTACAGGGCCTGTTTTTAGTTCGCCACCAAAGGCGATTGACTCTGGGCGGGTATGGGTACCGGATTACTTATTTAAGCTCGTCTATGATCCCGCTACCGGACGGTCATGGGCGCATTGGATTGAGAATGCAGACGAAGCAAGGCCAGGGAAACCGATTAGTTATGCCGAATTAGTTTCCCGGTCTGGAATACAATTTTTGCCAAATTAATTTCAAATAAAAACAATTTTTCTAGATGTCGATGCTGTGTTCCAGGATCCTTTCTAAAACAACAATGATTGCCAATTGTAGCAGGAACCATAACCTGAGATTTTGGGACGCACCCTTTGAGATTTTCATCCATAAATGCGTTTCGATAGCTCAGGGCAGCTCAGCCCTCTAAGATTCACTAAAAAGCCCATGAATTTCGATTCGTGGGCTTTTTTGTTTCCAGTGACCGGTCCTAAAATACGTTGACGCTTTTTGGGAGTGTCACATAGACCATATGGAAAAGCGTACGCAGGGAGATTACACGCTGGCTTTTAAACTAGCCGTAGTTGACGAGGTGGAACGCGGCGATTTGTCTTATAAGAAAGCAAAGCGGCGTTACATGATTCAGGGGCGTTCGACAATCTTGGTCTGGTTGCGCAAGCATGGCAGCCAGGATTGGAGTAGGTTGGCTGGGATGCCTTGTTCGCCACGCTGAAACGGGCACCGGTCACCTTTTAGTCTTGGCGATTTGCTAATTTGCGCTGTCTGTTGCAGTATGGTCGATACGTAAAATCTTGAGGCGTAGCTTACTGCGCATGGGCGTGAGCAGCAGACGGATCGTCGTTGACGGACGGTTCCGATTTTTTGCTGAAGGCATGATTGCTTGATTCCAGCGAGATGATATGTGGCTGAGATTATTTGGAATGATGAGGAACTCTAAACAGCCTATTCTTGTTAATCACTACAGCTAAGACGTCAATGCAGCCAAATGAACTATTGACACGCGCATAATAAATTGACAACATGAATCAAAACTGGTCTATCCAGCGCTTTAATTTTAGGGGCGTCATGAAAACACTGCGAGTGAACTTCAAGAACTGTTATGGAATTCAGTCTCTCGACGATGAATTCGATTTTGGAAATGGAAAGCCGGGCAATAAAGCTTTCGCCATTTACGCTCCTAATGGGCTTATGAAAACTTCTTTCACTAAGACGTTTGAAAAGCTTGCCCAAGGAAAAAATGCCGAGGAAGAGCGTTACAACCGGCCATCTACTTCCGAAGCATTCATTGACGGAAAACCTATCCAAAAAGATTCTATTTATGTCCTTAAATCTGAAATAGATATACAAGAGGATAGCTCCGCAATAACGGATATCCTTGTCAACCCTGAACACAAATCTCGTTACGATGCGATATTAGTTGATCTGGATAAACAAAAGACAAAAGTCATTAATGCACTCCAAAAGGCATCTGGACTTGCCAAGAAAGATATTGAAAAAGCACTGCTTGAAGATGTAGGAAGCAACGATTTCTCAGAATGCATAGCGAAGCTAAAAGAGTGTGCCATCAGCGGGGAGTCTATCCAATTCGCGTACGCCATCCTATTTGATCAAAAGGCCATTGACGTTCTTAAAAGCGCAGAATTCGTATCGAATGCCAAAGAATTCAATACCCGCTATCAAGAGCTTTTCAGTCAAGAGGGAACGATTTATCAAAAAGGCGTCTTCAATCCAGTTAAGGCCGAAACATCATTTAGTACGTTGGAAAAACAAGGTTTTTTTAGCGGGGGGCACCGATTGCAAATGCGAGGGGATGCAGATGCCATTGGCAAGACTGAACTAGATGAGCGATTGAAGAAAATTCACGCCCATATTGACGAAGATGAAAATCTAAAGAAAATTCGAACAAGCCTAGCGAAGAACGCACAAACACAGGCGTTAGCCGATCTAATTGAAAATTTGCCGAGTGGTCAAATTGATGCCCTTCTTGACCGATTGAAACCAGAAAAGCAAGCAGAATTCCGACAGGAATTGTGGGCTTATTATGTACAAAACAGTTCAGACTCAGCCAGTTATATTGAACTACACCACAAAACCAAGGAAGAAATCAAAGCCATAGAAACAGAAGCAGCTAAATCCGCCCCGAGATGGTCTGATGCCGTTACGCTTTTCAATGATCGATTCGTGGATATGCCATTCACTCTATCGGTGGCAAACCAAACACAAGCTGCACTGGGAAAGGAAAAAGCTAAACTCAAATTTACGTTTAAAGATGGCGACGACATTGTTGAATGGTCTCGATCGGAAATAAAAACATTGAGTCAAGGTGAAAAGCGTGCTCTCTATTTGTTGAATTTTATTTTTGAAGTCGAAGCGAGATCACTATCTGGGCAAGAAACCTTATTCATCATCGACGACGTTGCCGATTCATTCGATTACAAGAACAAACATGCCATTATTCAATATCTTGAAGACTTGGATAACAAGCCCAATTTCTACCAACTCATTCTGACCCATAATTTTGATTTTTTTAGAACTCTTGCAAATAATTTTGTTCATCGCGATAGATGCTTGATGGCCAATCGCCAAACAGCAAGCGTATCGCTATCGAAAGCTGACGGAATCAAAAATTACTTCATTGGCATTCTGAAAGAAAAGGTCCACACAAATTCGCGCGTAATGTGCGCAACCATTCCATTCACTCGCAATCTGATCGAATACACCAAGGGCGAAGATGATGCAGACTATCTCAAGTTAACTTGTTTGCTTCATTGGAAGAAGGATACTGATAGCATCACAGTGGCAGACTATTTTGACGTGTACAACAGACTTTTTGAAACCGAACACGTCGGAAATGACAAGCCCATCAAGGACTTGCTGCATGAGCAGGCTCACGCTATATCCAACGAAATGAACCACGCCGGATTGAATCTGGAAGATAAGGTTTTGCTTTCCATGGCAACACGCATGAGGTCGGAAGAGTTTCTTATTCAGAAAATCAGAAAAATCAGAAACGATCAAAATTATTGGTGTGAATCAAAAAATCAGTTTGGGGTATTGATAAAGGAATACACTAAATTAGAACCCGATTCTCCGGCACTTCGAACGCTTGAAAAGGTCGGCATTACGGTGAGTTCGAACATTCATCTAAATTCGTTCATGTATGAACCGATTCTTGATTTAACAATTGATCACCTGACCCGTTTATACAAAGAGGTAGACAGTCTGATTGAACAGTAGAAGAAAAGATAGTGTGAATTCATACGGTAGGGATAGTCATTCATTAACACACACATGTTTAATCATTTATAGCCATGAACGTTTACGCCTTCCATCCATCCGATCCAACGAAAACGCCTACTCACATTGATGATTGGGTTGTGAAATGAGCTTCCCCCTGAAATTTAGTCTGCCATATCTGAGCGGCTTGACGGAAGCATATTGATCCGTGACCGAATAGTGCTCAAGCTTGGACACTACAGCTTTGGTGAGCACTACGGCATTCCTTCCATCGCAGGATGCCCTATTGCGCGCAACTTCTTTGAGCTCGCCCACTGCAAGCAATTCGTATCCTCATACTTCGTTTGTTTCATCAGGATATTCTGTAAGGAAATAGACACTCGGCGCTAAATGTTCTTCGGTTAATTTTCCAAGCAATTCTTCTGGAATAATCGGCCGCGTCCCGATTGTCTCTATGAAACCATACCCGCCGATGTTTCTTTCAGATAAATCCAGTCGCGTCTGAAGCAAAATTCCAATGGCATAGGAATAGTAATCATAATGTTTATCAGGCAGGTAGCGCGCAAAAAAACGGTCAAGCAATTCATCCGCAATAGATTCGAGGATGGCGCGGAAACCAGCGTTATGAGGCGGCTCTGTTTGTACGTGAAGCAACCAAACCAGTGCGATTCGTGAAAACAGATCCATCCGTTTCAGCGATAGTTGTAAGCAATTATCAAAAAGCGAGGTACGGCCAAACGTATTGATCAGGGTATCGCTATTGGTAGAAACCTTTTCTGTCGGCACACGCACCAACTTGTTTGTTGTTAACAGGCAGGAGATAAAGGAAAATTGTACGACAACTCTTTCATGTTCTTGATTCGATGCGGCCAAAGAAATCTTATTTACGAAAGGTTCATTCTGCTATACGGCAATTTATTGCCGGTATGCTCGAGCTAACTCGGAGTGCAGCCGTAAAATTAATCGCCGTTTGCTGCGGCATGTCGCAGGTAGGTACTGAATAATTCGCACGATCGCCAAGATTGCTCGCGAAACCATATTGTTCGTGCTGCTGCCCCGACCTGCTAACTATAGTTATATAACGTGTATATTCGCTTATCATTTTTGCTACAGCCGCTTTTGCGAAACTGGACACGTCGAAGTTAAATGTAATCCGCGAAGACGATTTTTTGGTCGATGTCGATAGTAATTCTTTTGGAGGCCAAAAAGAATTTTGTCGCAATACGAATTCTTGATGAATCGCATCTTCCAGCGCCAATCGTGCGAACTTGCGCAAGTTTTCATTCTCTCTATCTATGTCCTCGCAAAAGAGTCCGACATACAGGAACTCGCCATTAAATGGTGGTAGGCCAAGTGCTTCATGCTTTTTTGATAATTTTTCCTTAAATGAACTCTTTGTTTTGCTCAAATGCATTCCCCAGCGTGCAGTGGGAAGATTTCCGGTTTCCCCTATATAGGCAAAATCGTCTGTTAAAATAATATACAGATAGGAAGAAGAGGTAGCCCCCCAAACACTGCCGCAGTGGGTTATCACTCGTCCTCCAAGTTTTCCCAAGTCCACTCTGACAAAAACTGATCAATATTTTTATGGAATCGACGGAATACACGATCCAATACCGTCTGATCAATTGCGGTTTCATTTATCAGCACATTGTTTTCAGCTAGTGCGCAAGCAAAAATAAGAGCTTCCACCATCAAGCGCTCAGAAGTCCCTTCGACGAATCGGCTAACAAACTGCTGATAGAACGGATGATTTTTGTTAACGCAAACAAAAACGCCTTCAATGGAATCGAAATACGGTTTCCAAACTTGGCCGTATGGAATTTTCTCCGAGTAACGAATTTTTTGAAAAGCATTGGGCTGTTCAGAGTCTGTACCAGCGGCTTTCTCTTCATCTTTGATAAGAAGCAAGGTTGTCTGCGCCTCTTCATTCTTTTCACCTTGTCTAGTGATGGTGAGTGCACTTGGCTCACCAGATGCAGACTCCTGAGGATCGTCTTCTGTGACATCGCGTACTGAATCACTGAAATGCTGACCATCTCCATGTTTTTGTTTAAGTCGGTCTTTGCACGCGACCCTAATGTCTTTAGCTGTTCGTAATGCTACTGAGACTATTTGCTCAAGCGCAGCGACTATTTCGTCGTCAATGTCCAGTCGTTGCTTCGAAACATCTACGTGTAAGACGTCGTCATGAACGTCCTGAATTTCGAAACGGATTCGGATGTTTATATCATCTTTTGTGACCAATGGCTTACCGTTGGGGCGTTCTACTCCATCGCCCCAGCGGATAAGTCGTCCATTGCGATATATGAAAAATCCGCTATTTTCACGCGACACACCATAGGACTTAACCAATGCCTTTTCTTCCGGACTCAATGGGGATTGATCATCCGCCATACTTGCTTGCGGGAATGCTACAGCTTGGATCGAAATCGGCGGAAGTGGGTCATTATCTTTATCGCGTAGCCCGTCCCATTGACTGTTGAGTACCAAGTAAGGGCTAAAATAATTATAGTTGTCCGGTGTCCACCCTGTGTGGAGTTTCGCCTCTTCTATGAAGAGTAGATCTTTTGGTTGAACCTTCTCAAACTCCCCTGTAGCTTCTTCCGCAGATACACGAGTTTGGATCACTAAGGGGACTTCGGAGTTATTCAGGAACGAATAATAAATCACTCCCAATCTATCACGAAGTTTTGATATGGTAGCACCAGGTGACGATTGATTTACATTTTCACAGCCACTAATTTCAATCAAGGTTCCCGAATCTGCCGTAATGAAACCGTTCATTTTTTCGGTTTCCTCCGCAGTTAATGCCTTTTGAAAAACTAATAAAGCGTTGCGGTTTTCAATTTCTTTTATGTCGAACGTGTACTTTTCTGACAACTTACCATTTTTTTTACTGATGATTGAAATTCTGCTGCCCAATGACAGACCGGCCGATTTAAGGCCCATACCATATTTCGATAAGCTATTTGGCGAGTATGTCTTACGTGAACCTAAAGTAAACGCATTCAGAATTTCGCCATGATCCATTCCCAGTCCATTATCCAAGACTTGGTACTTCGCCACACCATTTCGCATTTTTAGCGTTTTTCCTGGGCGCAAGAGCAGCGAGATTGAAATTGCCGAAGACTTCGCGGTTACCGCATTATCAATCAGATCCATTATGGCTGTGTAGGGCTCGTAGCCAATTCTGGCAATCGCCTCGCACACCCTTGCAGCATCGAATTGCACTGGAACTGTGGTCGGCTGTATGTCGTTCATGATTAATCCTTTGAGTGAAACAAATTTATCGTTTTTCATTCCGTGCTAGCATTTTTAGGGACTGGCAGCTACAAATTTTCAGTCTATGTTTCATCATGCATAGCGCAGGCGATAAGTGAGCATTTCTTCGTCGAAATTGTGCATTGCCTCGGTGTGACTTGAGAGTTTAATCTAGGCTTGAGTTTTTGTCATCGATCAACGTAAGGCCAAAATCGGGGTGCTGAACGCATTTTAGCTCCACGCTTTCGAAGCGAAATGTTCCTAATATTTGTAGAAAAAAAGCGCCCGGTTTGGCGAACAGAAAGGCCAACACCCAAGATCTACCAACTACCATGTGCGGACTATAGTGAACAACGTACTTATTCCTGTTAGCACTTTTGCTTCTTTTTCATTTGCTTACTTGCCTGCCCTTTACCGGCAAGGATGAGGTTGTGTTATGTCAGCAGCCTTGACGTAGCTAATCTCGCGTATTCCTTCCGAGTACAACTTTGACCCAACGAATTTCCGACCTGTTAAGAGAGTCCTTGCTTATTCGACCGATATAGACTGGACAAAGGCCGACGCTGAATGCACGAATCAACAAATCTTGAATGCTAACCTCGTAGATCGATCGCTCTGGCTCAGCATTCCCAATACGCAACGTTATAGCTAAGTATCCCTGCTTGTTGAGCAGCGATGACAATGTGGCGAGTGCCGGGGTTCGTTCGAATGGCTGCAAGTGCATCCAAACTGCACTCATTAGAATAAAGTCATACTTCTCGTAGCGCTGAACGATCTTTGAAAGAGACGGTAACGCATCTTGAATCCATGTCAGGTTCTTGTGAACATGCTGACTTCTCGCTAATCGTAGGAAAGCATCACTCGGCTCGACAGCAATTACACGGAGTCCTCGATCTGCCATAGCTGCGGCATCTCGTCCAGAACCTGCGCCTACATCAAGACAGCGCCCGCCTTGCTTCGGAAGGAATCGAAGAAAGGACCTGTGAACGTTCCAAAAGCGAAAACCCTCAAAGCGGGCAAAATGACTCTCCGTCGAGTCACTGTAGTGATCCCAAGCGTTCATTGACATTTTTTTTGCTGATGATTCTTAGTTGACTCGCGCTTGTCAGCAGAACCTGAGCGCGCTGCCCCAACGGGAAAATTCAGTGAAAACGAGTTCTCGCAAGAAGTGATCGCTGGCTTGACGTTCGACGACTCGCGTGTCAGGGACTTTACGTTCGCAGCCCCCAGTACCCCTAAGAGCGCTGCAGCAAATAAAATTATCGTCCAACACCACATGACCACGTGCTTTGGTTTTCCCGCGTCAGTTAGCGATTGAAATGAAAGCTGTGCGGTAAGGTAACCACTCATCACCGCGCGCAAGCGCCAAATGATTCGAACGGTCACTAGATCAACTAGCGATGTAAATATTAGAGCGGCAATTTTGACCGCTTCCTGGTCAAACAAAGAAATGCCGTACCAGAGACCTCCTGTGATTGCGATGGCCATACTTGGCACTTGCCAAAGGGTCACGTTGAGCGAGCGAATGTGCTGCCCAGCTTCAACAAAAACCAGCTCCTGTTTTTTGTATTCCCATTTTTGAGCTTCCAAAGCCAGGTTCATCCGATGTTTTACTAATTCCGCATTTGTTGTCATTTTTGTCAGAAATATTTGTTGTCGAGAAGGTTGATCCGTACCGTCCATAATATGATATCGCGTTCGAGATTACTTAACAGAAGTCGATTCGGAGCATCCTTACGACGATGAAATGTTGCTGCCCACCATAGACCTATGCCCCACGCATTGCATTTATGAAAACTAAATGGTGGATTTTCGTAGTCACATACCTGCGAATAGGTAGCTCAGGGAGCTCGCCACACACAGGTAAGACAGGTGTTCCAGTTGGCTTGCGACATTTTGCAAGGGGAGCTTTCATGGGAGCAACGTAGGATGTTTCCGTAGGGCGCTAAAAGACTAGATGTGCGCGTTTTGCATCGAAAGGTGTGCTTCATTATCGCGTACTGTTTGTTATAATTTGCCCCAATATAAACAAACATGGTCTCATCCAGACCACATGTGACATACCCATGAGCTTAGCTTTCGAGTACATATTTCCGGCGATTCGCGGCATACAAGCTGGTCGAGAGTACTTCGTATCGATGTGTCCCCTTCGCCTCATCCCTCGGATTTTCTTGTTCGACGAAGAGGAGCTAATGCCGGAATTTCGTGCCCAGAGAATTCTAAACCGCGCCCGTGTTCCTGAAATCGCGCGCTATATGCTCAACAATCAGCGCGGTTACGTGTTTTCTGCTATTACAGCATCCGTCGACGGAGGTGTTCGCTTCACTCCGTTGGGGGCTGAAGGTGAGGCAAACCGGTTGGGGGCCCTCCATGTAGACATGTCCGCTCGCTTCATCATCAACGATGGACAACACCGCCGTGCAGCGATTGAGCAAGCACTCGTTAGTGCGCCGGACCTAGGTGATGAAACGATTGCCGTTGTGTTCTTTATTGATCGTGGACTCGAGCGGAGCCAACAGATGTTCTCAGACCTCAATCGACATGCTGTCCGGCCAAGTCGCTCGCTTGGGCTATTGTACGACCATCGCAACGACTTGTCTAAAATTGCAAAGCTAGTCGCGTTGAAGTCGATGGCGTTTAAGGACCTCGTGGAAATGGAGAGGAGCACCTTATCGGAGCGCTCGCGAAAGCTTTTTACGCTAAGCGCGATCTATACAGCGTGCTCAGTTTTGCTTGAGTCGTCGGAGTATTCCGATGTGGAGCATGCCTCCCGGGTCTGCGTCGACTTTTGGGAAGAGATCGCCCGCCATATTCCTGAGTGGAATTTGGTCAGAGCATCTCGTATGACGGCGGGCGAAGTAAGGCGTGATTTTCTTCACTCTCACGCAATTGCGCTTCAGGCATTCGGAATTGTGGGACGTGACATTTTGCTGACTGACAGCGCGAACTGGAAAGAACGCCTCAGTGCACTCGGTGCTATCGACTGGTCGAAATCCCACGCGCAAGTGTGGGAAGGCAGAGCGCTCATCGGTGGGAGAGTCTCGAAGTCGTCAAACAACGTCACGTTAACGGCCAATTTCATAAAAGTCAATGTAGGCCTAGAACTTGGTCCAGAAGAACTCCGCATCGAACAACTGTTCCTGCGTGGACGCACTAATCAGATAGAGATGCAAGATGATTAAAGTAACTATGGAAGACCGTATTGAAGCTGCAATCCGCAACACCCAAGACTTGTATCTTAGCGACTCCTTGCCTTGGGTGGTTGGGTACAGCGGCGGCAAAGATTCGACAGCAACATTGCAGCTAATTTGGCGCGCAATCGCTGGCTTGGATGTAGGACAGCGTACTAAGCCGATTCACGTTATTAGTACTGACACACTTGTTGAGAATCCCGTGGTCGCAATCTGGGTGACCAACTCCCTAGATGCAATGAAAAAAGCCGCAAAAGCGCAGTCCATGCCAATTTTTCCGCATCGCCTAACGCCAAAGCTTGAAGATCGATTCTGGGTAAATCTGGTTGGACGGGGATATCCAGCACCACGACCGATGTTCCGCTGGTGCACCAGTCGGCTGAAGATTAATGCTTCAAATAAGTTCATCACTGAGATGGCGGAAAGTCATGGGGAAGCCATTTTGATTCTTGGTACGCGTCGAGCGGAGAGCTCTGCGCGAGATAAGGTGCTCACCCGATACGAAAAGAGCACTCGCGAGCTATTGAGTAGGAATTCGGAGGCTGGCCTGGACCGCGTTTGGGTTTACACGCCTGTATCAACCTGGTCGACTGATGACGTTTGGGAATATTTGATCGAGAACACAAACCCTTGGGACTACGACAATCTCGAATTGTTTCATATTTATCGCGGCGCAACGGCCGACTCTGAATGCCCTCTAGTCGTTGACAAAAGTACGCCAAGTTGCGGAGACAGCCGGTTCGGATGTTTTGTTTGTACTATGGTCACAGAAGATAAGTCTATGCAGGCCATGATTCAGAACGACGACGAAAAGCGCTGGATGATGCCGTTGTTGAACTTTCGAAATGAGTACTTAAAAACTGACGGGGACCGCGACGTCCGTGAGTTTACTAAGATGGACGGAAGTCTTCAATTGCAGTTTTTAAATCTACGAACGGCGGGGGGCGTCGTGACGGGACGTCCAGGCAAAGTCATTTCCGAAAAGGTTGTCCGTCGGCTCACAACCCACAGTGATACTTCGGAAAAATATCCGGTGCCCAATCGCCGTGTTCTGATTCGCGAAATTCGGCTTGTCGAGAAGGACGGGCGAACGCATGAGACGACATACGACGTCGAGAAAATTGCTGTGCTCGTGCACGGTCCTTATACCCAAGCGTATCGCGAAACAATGCTGCTGGAGCTCTTGAGGGCACAATGCTCAATTCGTAGCAACATGCCAGAATCGGTTGCTGAATTCTCGATTTTGTCACCCGAAGAAATCGAGGAAATCCGTCGAATTTGGGTAGTGGAAAAGCGCGAGTTCGAGGACTCGGTACCCGAGATTTTTCATCGTGCCACCGGGCAAGTCTACCCAAATCCCGAACTTGACGAAACTACGCCATTTCGCCCTGAGGATGTACGACTTCTCAGAGAAGTATGTCTGAGCCTGCCGATTGTCGCACCTGGCGAGGCATCGACGGTACCAAACCAACTTCTATTTGGTGTGCTTCGCGATCAACTAAGTATTCAGCACAGTTACCGCGGGGCGATTAGACGCGTGGGGTTGCTCGGCGAACTGGAGGATATTTTGGAGTCACATTCGTTTGAGAGTGAAGACGAGGCGCTCGATTTCGCGCTGCAGCGAAAAGCGAGCGGCAATGAACTTATGTATGAGATCCGCGATGCTTCGGACTTGCACGCATACGCCCCACCAGGTCAAACGGTACAGAAAGCAGAGCAATGATTTTTGAGTACGTTAAGTTGTGCAACTTCGGTGCATATAAGGGCGAGCATCGGGTCGAGTTGGGCGTGACACCGGAACGGCCTATCGTCCTTATCGGCGCCTTAAATGGTTCAGGAAAGACTACGTTCTTAGATGCGATGCAGCTTGCGTTGTATGGCAAAGGAGCACATTGCTCAGGGCGCGAGCGGGTAAGTTACCCAGAGTACCTAGAATCAATGATCAACAGGGATGCCCCGCCGGAAGAAGGAGCCGAGATCGAATTTGCCTTTCTCGCACGTGCGAGCGGCCAAGATATGCATATTCGCGTCGTTCGAGCCTGGAAGAAGCGAGGTGAAAATGTAAAAGAGATCTTTGAGGTTTTTCGTAACGGCGAGCTCGATTCAGTAGCGTCGGAGCGATGGATTGAGTTTGTTGAAGACTTCATGCCCGCGCAAATCGCGGAACTGTTCTTTTTCGATGGCGAGAAAATTGAAGCCCTCGCGGACCCTCAACGTTCTGCCGCTCTGCTGCGCGTCGGAATTCACTCGTTACTTGGTATTGATCTTGTGGAGAGTCTACAGCGCAGTCTTCAACAAATAGAACGTAAACGCAAAACTAATACGGCTTCAGAAAGCGATAAGGTCGAGCTGCAGATTATTGAAGCGGAACTGAACGAAGCACATCAATTTTTAGAGCGAGGCTTGATGAGACGAGCGTCTGCTCAGAATGACTTGGACAGCTTAGAGAAAGAGCAGGCAATACTTTTCTCTGAATTCAATCGCATTGGAGGCGGTCTGTTGGTCAATCGCGAGCGGTTGCTGTTGGATGAGCTCCAATTACGAGCGAAGAAGAAGAGTTTAGAGGATGAGTTACGAATGCTCGCCGCAAGTGCTCTTCCATTGATGATTCCGAGTCGAGTCCTTGAGATCGCCGTTCAAAAGGCGAAGACAGCAAAGAAGGCTGGTAATGCAGAAATATTGCGAAGTGAGGCCGAGGTCCGCGACGCTACTATTGAAAAATTTGTTAAGTCTTTAGGCATTGAGCGTGAGTCCTTGGTCAAGTTGAGGCGACACCTGGAAGAAGATCGGGTCCAAAGATACCCTGTAATCACTGAAGTTAGTTTGATATCGGGAGAAAGTTTAGATCAGTTCAGTACGGAGGCCACTGAGGCTATGTCACGTTTGGCCATGAATGCGCTAGCTTCTTTGGCGGATGTAGACGAAGAGCTGCATTCCACAGAAAGAAATTTAGCGGCAGTTCCGGAGGAGGAAGATGTCGCTAAGGTGCAAAAAAAAATGGCGGAATGTGCTGCTAACCTGGCCCGCAGCGAGGCAGTAATAAAATTGTTGGATGATGAGATTTTGACCCTCCGCTATAAATTGGATCGTTTGAAGGGGCAGGCGGATCGAGAAGCCGAACGCTTGGGTGAGCGCCTTACTCGCGACGAGGTTGCGCAGCGCGTCATTAATCACTCATCACGAGCGCGCGAAGTTCTAGCAAGTTTCGGTGATCGACTTCTTTCGAATAATCTGAGTCGGCTTGAAACCTCTATACTCACGTGTTTTAGGCGTCTTATTCGTAAGACGACGTTGGTAGATCGTATCTCAATCCAACCTGAATCCTTTCGAATATCTGTAACGAATGCCGCAGGTCAGCAGATAGCAGCGAGCAGGTTATCCGCAGGAGAACGCCAGCTATTGGCAGTGGCGACTTTGTGGGCGTTAGCCCATGCTTCGGGCCGAGCACTTCCAGCCGTGATTGATACGCCACTTAGTAGGCTTGATAGCAAACATCGCGGGTCGCTAGTCGAAAATTATTTCCCGATCGCCAGTCATCAAGTCATTCTTCTATCCACTGACGAAGAGGTCGTTGGGCTATACCAAGAACAACTGGCTCCATTTGTAAGTAGACATTATCTAATTGAGCATGACGAAGCCAAGAACACTTCCTGTTTCACGACGGGCTACTTTCCTAACAACGCGGTCGAGTTGAAAGTATGAATCATATCGAGACGATTAGGCTCTCTGAGAAGGCAAAAACTCAACTCATTACAATGAAGCGACGCACCGGCATTGCGAACTGGAATGTTCTCTGCCGCTGGGCATTTTGCCTATCTGTAAGGGAGCGAACTCGACCACCGGAGGAAGAAATTCCTGCCGATAGTTCGATTGAAATGAGTTGGCGGACGTTTACTGGTGGCGCCGATGATGTTTACTGGGCGATGTTAATGGTTCGCGCGGAGGAGGATGGAGTGGAGCTCCGGAAGGAAGCTCTTGCGCATTATTTTCGATTACATTTGCATAGAGGGATTTCCTATCTAACTGGCCTTAATGGCCCAAAAGACCTCGCACAGTTAATCGGTCTGGCACTCAAGGAAGCTTAGTGTAGCCTACTTGCGCTTTGATGGACGATGGTGATGGGAGAACTTTATAAGGAAGGTGCCCCGTCATTATGCCGGCTCGGCTGTGGGGGGGAATCTCGCGCAATGCTTACCAAGATCTCATCTGATGCTTCCCGCAGCCCGCAGAGCCTTATCTGGCAAGGCTGAAAATCTCACTTTATGCGCCCCGCTACACCAATGTTCGTTTTTCACAACAAGACCAGTTTCGGCAAGATGAGAAGAAGGATATCTGGCAGCCGTTTCAGGCTACCCAGTTTGTGACAATGCAACCGCCTGGATTCGAATGGGATGCACGCATAAGGATGGCCCCTGGTGTTGATGTATGGGTCCGGGATGCCTATGCTCTTGGCAAGGGTTCCCTACTTGCCGCAATATCCGGATTCATAAACGTAGTAGACATGCACGATACTGCGGAGTCGGCACGTGGCGAGCTGATGCGCTATCTAGCCGAAGCGGTGTGGTACCTAACCGCATTGCTGCCCAGCTAGGGTGTGATGTGGGAGAGCACACATGAAACTTCTTCACGTGCAACTCTGAGGGATGGTACTACTACGATTTCGCTGGATTTCAAATTCGCGGAAGACGGCTTGATCGCGGAAGTTTGGGCTGCAGCCCGTCCACGAACGGAGACCGAGTCTGCACCGTGGCTATGCCGCTTAGGCAACTATGAGCAACGGTGCGGCATGCGAATCCCTTTACTGGGCGAAGTTGAGTGGGACTTGTCAGCCGGACCGGCACCCTATTTCAAGGGGCGAATGACAAACATTGAATACGAGTTTGTGATCCAATAATCTTGTTCTGCATCCACCAACTTTTCAACGCGTTACACACATATGAATGCCCCATCATAGTAGGCTAGCCGCCAGTACGTGGCCGTGACAACTCTAACTCATCTGACTGTCGCGTCAGGTTAAGTCTTAGCAATTGCACCTTAGACGTATGTGACGAAATCTGAGGGATATTCAGGCTCGACTTCCTACTAACTATATCGCTGATTCAGCTTAGCTGGCGGAGGATCACGAAGACCGTTTACCACCAATATAGCGCCGACTTATTTTCAGCCTCGGCCGTAACCTTGGGGCTTGGAGTGGGAAGGTTTTCTCTCCGGTTCACGCTCACGCGTGCGTTCATGATAGCGCTGAGTGATTTTATTCCTTATCTCCAGAACATGCTCTTCGTCAGATATTGCGACAAGCAGAAGGTGACGCGGCAACTGATCCGAGGAGCCTCCGCCGAGTATTTGTAATGCGTGATCAATGTCGACGAACTTTACGCCAATTCCAGAATCTGGCTGGCATAGACCAAAAGTCATGTAATTCGTCCAGTCCCATCCCAGTTCACGGACATTGACCGGCAGGTAGCTGTCATCAGCATAGCGTGATGCCCCGTTCACTTGGCTCATCAGGTCGTCGGCTGTGCAGACGGTTGGCCATTGAGGTCGTTGCGGAAACTTGCTGAGATGGTAGAACAAGTAGTGGCCTAATTGGGGTGTCGCCAGCAGCTTTTTGAGCTGTGCGTGCTCACTTCCGACATCGATCGACTTTCCATTGATAGCTTTTTTTGCTTGGAAGAGAGCCACTTTCTTACAAGTTAATGCTCCCACATGCAGGTCTATGATTACACCGAGATCCGCACCAGTACGTGTTTCCTCTCCAGATTGCGCGATTTCGAGGGTACCTATGAATGAAGGGTTTTTGGGATATCCAAATTTTTCGATACGAGGACCAGACCAGGTTGCCATCAGGTTACCCAACTTTTCGCTGGCACGGCCATTGATGACATTTTCGTTTTGATGTGCGTCCCTGAGCGAGTCTGACAGTTGCTCGCTGAATATAAACATCGCCCAATAAATTGCCCATAATGCGTCTACTCGCATCGAGCGAGGGTCAGTTAGCGAAGCTGCGAGCTCTATCCATTGATCGGCTGGATGCTCGTTCTCAAAGATGGGCTTTAGCCTTCCCGGCTGAAGGGCGCGCTTAGCCAACTGCAAAGCGTTACTTGAGATCCGAGAATACGCGGCCGTCGCCAAGAAGCCACTACTGCTGCTATTTGATTTGTTGAATAATTCAGCCGCTTCAGCTTTCAGGTTTTCGTAACCTCGCTCATTAGGTTTCTGCTGAAATTGAAGATCAATTGCATATGTACTAGCGAGGGCGAAATCCTCATTCTTAATATGCTTAAGAATCGATGCGAGATCTGCGGAGAATTTTGCATCCCTCCATCCGGTGCTCTTCGCTGCCTCGCAAGGCGCCTTCAGCCTAGACTCCAACTGATTCAGTATACTCAGCTTCATATTGCTGTCGCAGCGCTCTGCACTGATCGTCGCTAGTCTTAGCTGTTCGTCCTGTACGGCTTGGTTATGAGCGGTGATGCGCTGTGTTCTCTCATACGCTTGGGTCGGAGAATCAAAAGTCTTAATGACTGCGTCGTGTGCTTTTTGAGCTCCACGGGCTGCTTTGCGGAGCTGCCAATAACGGAATGGAGATCGGACGATCGCGAGTGTTTTCGAAGACTTTAATCTAGCCAATCCAATTTGAGCTTGGCGCAAAATGAGCTGACTCGGCGCGAAGGCCAACTCACGCTCTTCTACTTCGCTAGCTTTCTTTAGCGCTTGAATACGCGCGATTTCGTCGTCGTAGCGATTAATATGCGATTTTACGAGTACGACCTTGAGGAATAGGAGTTGGGTAATTTTCGACGACACGTCGTCATCCGGAGTACTTATAGATGGAATGTCAGTAATCAAAATTTGCTCATTAAGTTTTGGGTTGTTGGTACGCACTCGATATTTGGCCAAGTAGGGTAAATTGGAAGAGGTCATACAAACAACTCTCATCTAATTCCTTGGTGTTGATCAATGGCCAGTTACCAGAAAACTCTAGATCTATAACGGTGTTCCCGGCAGATTTTTTATAGTCTGCTGTCCTGCTCGATACGCTTTCGGAGAGGGCTGTTCATCCTTAAGTCGGTCCGCTCTGACTAGAACAGGTGCTACAAAGATTAGCTTACGCTCTTTGCTACCAACTCCATGTGTCTGCATCCTAAAATGTCCACGACGCCAATGCGGTGCAACAGCGTGGCCACTAACATCGTATTGGTGTGTCGCTATTAACCCTTGAGGGCCGACCATAATCCGGTCATACAGTGAGGTAATTTTTCTGCCGAGCTTCGCTTGCTTTTTGGGGCCAATTCCCTGCATACGTTGTTGTGCATCGCTGTAGTCATTGATCTGGATATGTCGCGCCTCTTTTAATCCCAAATACAAAAATACCTTCGCTACATAGTTGACCAAATCAGTAATCTGTTTCTGATCAACTATTTTGATACTTTTTTCTTTGTCAGCGAGTTGCCGAACCCAGTCCGATAACAGCATTTGAGGTGATTCAATGGGATGCTCTAAGCGCAGGAAGCCGTGATGTCGATTATGTCGTTTGATCACAAATATCAACTGCAATTGTTTTGCTGATATTTGTGTATCGAGCGATTCCTGCGTATTTGATACAAAACAAAAGACGCCATCTGCGACAGCCTCGGCATCCTCAAAAAAACAAGGTAGGGAATGGGCTGCTTGATCACCAAATCGCAAATACTGTGCAGCAAATGGTAGCGCCAACATTCCCATCGGAAAGGCTTGATCGACATCAGCGTGTGTCAGCAATGTTTCCAATGCGGCGGTAGTTTCTATTAACGTCCCTTGCCGTCGGGCATACAATAGATTGCTACTGATGTGTATCGCAATACCGTTAACAATAGAGCGCCATCGCTCTGCATCACCGCTTCGATCCAATGAAATTAAACTGAACAAAAAATTTTCAACTGCCAGCATTCCAGCTTCACAGGTGAACTCTGGTTTCGACCACCGTTGCAAAAGTGCCTTACCTGATTCGTTGCTATTCAGAATCCGTTGCCATCCCTCTAGCGCCGCTGAATTGCGAAACTCCACCGGGTAAGGTAAGTCACCCAATTCCCTGATCATCGTCTTCTGGATCAAGGGAGTAAGTTGAGTAATAGTCAGCCGGCGACGCAGTTCATCGTGGGACATATTTGCTAACGATGGAGGCATTATTTTCTACTACGATGAAATGTGAATACAAAGTTATCCGTGTGTAGCACTCACTAGACTAGCGATCAATAAACAACCGCAAGCCGAACGGTTCCCATGTAAAGCAACCATGCGACCACCAACCAAATAGGTCACAGCACCTTCGACAATAGGATTTGCACCGTGTCCCTTTTGTGGACACTGAACTGTGTCTCCGACACGTGCAATACCAACACCATTGATCGTATGTGTGACGGAAGCACTAATCACGACACCACCGTGGGATGTTTTATCGCCTAAGCGAACTACGGGAAGGGGCATATTCTGTTTTTATAAATTTACGGGTAGGTGGATAATCTGATAGTCAGTCAATAAAAAGGTCGTCTCTCTGTCTTGATTAGTACCACCAGAACACTTTTCTGATATTTTTTTGCACATTTATTTATCTAATCACTTGGTTTTAAATCGAACAAATTAGCTGATCATCAGCCTTCCTCCGTGCTTATTCAGTATGTACCCAAGTCACGTCACGACCATTGTGTTGTGGTAGCAAATCGCCTTTGTCAACATGGAGTCTGCCATTCAGATCATCCAGAACAGCCCATATCCCCGACTTTGGACAAGTTGTGCCGCTGAGGGCAGACAGAACATCGTCATTGACAACCAATGGAGCTGATTTTGCTACTTTTGTTTCTAATGGGAAGTAGTTACTTTCTTCTGCGGGTATAGCACCATCAAGATAGCGTATGTCTTCCCATAGCAAACGCCAGGTAACATCAAACTTACGACTAGTTCCATCCGCATCCCATAAAAGTGGTGCAGGCACACCAGCTAATAAATAATTCATACAGCCATCTTTGGTTTGCGGTTCGTAAATACCATACACGGGAAACTCTTCCCCAGTTTTTACTAATGTTGGTATTTCCGGTTCCGGAACTTCGACTAAATCAGGTGAAATGCAAACACGTACCAATTCTTTTTTCATCCAGTCACCCCAAAACTCGGGGGCAGCTCCACCGGACATGGAAGGTTGAAAATAGCCAGTATCATCAGAACATAGAAAAAATTCTGCGATAGCTTCTGTCATCGCTTCTACATATTTACCATCATAAAAATGGTCTCCCTGTGGACCATGATTGACTAACTCGCTGTGCCAGGATTGCGCTATTTCAGAGGCGTCTCTTAACAATCCGAGACTGTTATACAAAAATACCGTCCTGTCACCTTTACCTAATTGCCTCAATGCTTGTTCGAATAGCACCTGTGCTTTTAAAATTTCTGGATACCGATCATCCCAATCGGTTCCCTCCATCAATCCATCTGCGTGGGGCTCTTCAATAACCTGCTTCTCAAAAATATCCGCAAAGCGATCAAAGGCATCTGCTTCGCGTTTCCAGGCGGTATAGCTCGTCTTACGCTTCAGGTACCAGAACATTTTCTGACGATCTTCCGGCGTCATGTCCTTACCTGACCATTGCGTTTTAAATATATCAAGCAATCCCATCATGTTCCTTTTGAATAGGTTTTTTCACTATCACGTTGTTGTTTGGCAGCACCTGCAGTCACTGCTTGTTTCACTGCTTCGTCTTTGACCTTGACTTGAATTTCAGTGACACCTAATCGTTCCGTCATTGAGGCTCCCGGAATCACTTCTTTATCGTAGCCAACCTTTTTGTTGATACCTGACCAACCACTTTGACGGATCTCAACCACCACGCCGTTTGGCATCGTCATTTTTCCTCCGCCTTTTTTGTAAAGCATGTCAGTCGCTGCCATAAGATCCTTTTCAAAAAAGGCGTCAATAACTGCTTGTTTTCCGCCACCTTCGAGATATTGCCCGGCGATTTTTTTACTAAATTGTTCTGATACTACGCTGGTACAGGCAGGTACTTTGACACCTTTTGGGATATGTACTACTGACACCCAACCATTGCGATTCCATTCGTCAAGAACAGCATATTGTTCTCGCCACTCTTTTGCGGTTTTCGGTGGTGCACCTCGTCCCCAAAATTGTCCAATGGGGTTTGATTTCCCAACCTCTACCCCATGTGTCTCCCCTTTGGGGCCAAATGACCGAAACAAGGTTTCTCCCTCAAGCATTTCGTTTTTAATGGGACCGGTTGCTGCTGCAATTGCCGAGTAATATTTAACTTCCTCGCCGCCAACAGTCGCTGAATCAGCACGTTTCATCAAATTAGGAAAGCCAGCCTCATATTGGTAGACTTTTCTAATGTCACTCTCTCTTTTTACGGCTGCCAAATTCTGGCTGTACTTCCCAGCATGCACAATTTTCTTAGCAGCGCCACTTTCAATGATCCTAGCTTCTTCAACATAGGTGACCGTTTTTTGACCTGTCTGCGCCATGATGGCTTTGGCTTTACTTGGAGGTGGTACGCCACCAGCATGAATATACTTTTGTAGGTACTCTAGATCTTCATGAAACTTCTTTAATGCTTCTGGAATCATTTTGTCACCCAGTTTTTTGATCTGAGTAAAACCAGCCGATAGCTGCTCCATGCGTGACACTAGACTTTGTGGCAAGGCTGCTTTGAAACGTAATGCATAGCGATCAATGGCAAGAATAATCGTGTCGCAAAAGCTGCGGAACTTGGTCAGGATTTCGCCTTCGTATTTCAAGACGTCTAATGCCTTAAACCATTTCTCAGCGTTCTTATGACCTATGCGATTGAGGAACTGAATCACCTCGTCAGCTAGCTTGGCTGCTGCAACGCTATCTTTTACGACGAGTTCGGTTACTCGTAAAGAAATCCGTCCAACACCTTTGATCACGCCGCCAATAACGGGAATCAGCGCAAAGATAAAGATGACGAGAAGTACCCACTCCATGGTGTGGGTACGTTTTTCTTCACTGGTCGCCAGTCCTGTACCTACCGCTAAAAGATCGCGCACGGCAGTGACATCGCCTACAACAGGGATCATGCCGATAACAGCATCAGTAATAATTTGGGACAGACTTTGCTTTTCATTCCATGCACCTTTGACTGTGCCTAGCAGCCATTGACCTGCTTCAGCGGAGAGGAGTTTGAATTCCTTAAAGCTTAATCCTCCAGGGGCGCCATCGCTCATACTGCATCCTCCACTGTCGATGTCCCTCTAGGAGGGAAGTAGTTGGCGAAGACTGCATCAATCTCTGCGCGTGTAGCACTGGCAACGTAGTGAGAATTAGGAATCATTTGTTTGAGCTGGTACGGAATTGCTGCCCGCGCACCAAGTTCTTTTTCCGCACGAGGGGGAATCATTTGTTGCAATGGTTTAAGCAAGCCAGCAATATTTTGTAATGCAGGGGCGATCATTTTGGGAGCCTGATTGATCATTGCTTGCAGCGCATACTTTTGACGTGTCAGACAATCCGCAAAAGCACTAGGCTTATGTATCTGCTCACTAAAGCAGGCAAAGCTTTGTTGCCAGACTGTGAGAACAGCTTGCACTCGTTCCAGCACTGTCGCTTTGTGCTGGTTAAGATTAAGTTGTAGAAACCAAGCGATACTGTTTCCTTGCCCCTCATAATTCAGATAGTGAATAATGTCAGCCCCATATTCTTGACAGCTTTTACCGACGCCTAGTTTGAATTCAAACGGGAGATCAATCGTACTCAGCGCAATGCGACTAACATTGGAGATCAGGTAGCCTTCACCTGGCACAAAGCCGAGCGCCATAATGGTGAGTAACCTCCATGCCTGAGCCTCCGGTGATTTACCACGCTCCATCGTAAATGGATCAGGATCGCCATAGATATGCTCTGTTCCATTGAGCATCATAGCGACGATCATTGCCCAATTCTTCAAGACGTTGGTATCGGTCTTTAGTGGCACCATGCGTAGGCTCAGCTCAGTCAAGGCTTTGCCACAGGCGAGTTTATTTGTCCAAGGCTCTGTATTCAAGTTCTGCCAAAGCCACACTTGTAATTGAGTAGCATGGTATTTCAGTTCTTTCTCGGATAAGCCGAGTGCATTGATTGCTTGATCTGAGACTAAACTCATTTTTTTGTTCCTGTTGGCGCGTATTTATCCAACTTTGCGTCCATATCCTCTTTGGTCATGGTGGGCTTGTAGTCGGGATTGGTCACGCCTTTACGGTCTGTCGCAGCTGGCTTTTTCCCCACATACAATGCACATAACTGGCCGTCGGTAGTGCCCATGCTTGTTTGCATCATTTGTACCTGCGCTAACGGTGTGGACTTTTCCGATACGACTTTCCCTTTGTATTTTTTAGTTTGCTTTAACGTACCGTAAAATTTATTCTCACAATCCATAATTTCAGTCGAGACCATTTCATCGACCAGTTGTCCGTTGTCTTTTTCTGCCTTCTTATAGACATAGCGATACGATCCCACTAAAAAGTTTCCTGAAATGGAGTCTTTTTTGTCAAGCATCGATTCTGGTGTCGCCTTGAATTTACCCGACTGCATCGTGAATGTTTTACTCATCTGGATTTTTGCATCGCCATCAATAGAGGGGCCAGCATCGATCCAATCAGCGGGCGACTCAGCATAGGCGACGGTACAGGTGATACTCAGTGCTATCAAAGCTAAACGTGCAGAATTGTGCAGTGAGTGAAGTACTGTTTTTTTAAAAAAGATACGCATTATTTTGTTCCTGGGTCTGGGTTGGGTTTAGGGCCATATTTATCGAGTAACGCATCTATATCTTTGGTACTCGGTTTCGGTTTGTGGTTTGGCATGGGTTCCATACCCTTGCGTTCGTATTGACCCGGCATTGCACCAAATCGCACTTCGCCAGTACCCGCGGGTACATCAGTGAGAATTGCACGACCAGCTCCATCAAGTTTGCCTTTGCGAATTTCTCCGTTAGGGAAACTCACTTCAAACGGTGTACCGACCAATGGTTCTTTATCGTGATAGAGCCGTTCAATAACTAACTTATTTGGCGTAATCGAACTAACGGGTAAATCTGGCATAGCGTAAGGGCTATTTTGTGGCCCTGGCATAGAATGCATAGAAGCGTTCGCTTCCCATTTACCCGGCGTGTTGTTTGTGATGCCAGAAGCATTGATCTTGATGGATGAACCGCCAGCAGAAATCGTGATTTCTTCTTTGGCGGCAATCTCTATTCGAGAGGTGGTGGACAGTAAGCGAACAACTTTTTCTGCGATCAGATCAAGGTCATTGCTTTGTGCCTGTATCTCGACTTTGCCCTTTGCCGCAAAGAGCTTAACCCCTGCGTTATACGCAAACAAACTGATTTTTTCAGCGACACTGGCGACCAGACTTTTACCGATAGCCAGATTAGTATCCGTGCCGGACGACAGTGTGACATTCGCACCTGAGTGCAAATGCGTGTCCTTCGAAGTCGTTATGCCAATACCCGCAGGTGACGCCATGAGAAGTATTGGTTCTTTAAAACGATTAGCCTGTTCCTGACCTTGTCCTGTGTAAGACTCTTCGGTTGCTTCGGTGAATTTGTTCAGACCGGCTTGTCCTGCTAACGTTTCTGCGCCAGCTTTCACACTTGTATCGGACAGGCTCTTAGTGAGCTCGGCGCCTGATTTAAGTTGTTGACGAGCTTCAGTGACATCCAGTTGTGTCCCCTGCGCTCCGGGACGTCCAAAGGTGCTGAGATAGAGCCCTTTGTTAGTCACGATTGCACCGTAGTCGTCAGTGCTCAATGCAAAGCCTGCACCATAAAAATCTTTACGATTATTACCTTGCTGAGTAACCAAGTAGCCTAAATTAAGCTGAGCATTGGTATTCGTGCTGTAGAGATGAATCCGATTCTGGTTCGTATTGTCATCGAGTACAAGTTGGTTAAATCCAAGGCCTTTATATTCTTTGGTTTTATAGCCAGACAACTTGCCATCGGTGTGCCACTGAGGCGTTTGCTCAGCGTTATATAAGCGGCCGGTGATGACAGGTCTATCTGCATTTCCACCAAGGAAAGTCACAATGACCTCTTGTCCTATCCTCGGAACGTTGAGTGCACCCCATTCTTGTCCCGCATTAGGATAACTAACACGTACCCAACAGGAGGCTTTTTCATCTCCCGGATTTTTCCTGTCCCAATGGAAGCGAACCTTCACGCGGTTTAAATCGTCGGTATAGATCTCCTCACTGTCGGGACCGACCACCGTGGCAGTTTGAGGATGCAGCGTTGGCTGCGTATGTTCTATTGGACTTCTAAATTCGACTTTTCTACGCTGTGCTTCAAAGCGATTAAAACAATGGCCTGTGCGTTCGTTATTTGCTTGGTCTGCATAGCCAGTGCCATTAGAAACATCAAGGGACAACTGCTGCTTAAACGTATCTAGTTGATATTTGAGACTGCCTGGAAAATCTTTGAGATTATTGGAGAGGGGCAGGTTATTTTCAATAAACCATTCCACAGCAATAATCAAGAATTGCTTGTCTTCTGGAATATCGTTCGCATGTGCAGGATGATCCTCTAAACTAAACCAATGCCCAACAGGTAAGCTACGTTTGCCTGAAACACCCACAAAGCGCTTGATACGGGATTCCCATTCTTCTACCCTGACTTGCGCTTGCTTATCGCCTCTTGTTTGCTCTAAATAGGTATAAGCACCCGTGTATTCGTACACTTCTAATTGACTTGGAAGATCGCCATGATCTGGCAATACAGTAACGCTACTGTCTTTTTGATCGTTGGGCGATTTGTAATCAAAGGTCTTAGTGGAGAGCTGGCTTGACGATAAGCTGCGCGCACCGCTCCACTGGATAATTTTGTCCACCTCATCGCTGGTACCTGCACCATGAAATGCAATGGATTGGGTTGCTAGCGGTGTGATGTTACGCACCGTGTCAGTGATGACTAAGGTATGTCCTGAACCGTCTTCTTTTTGTTCATGGTAGCTATACCAGCCTTCCTCTTCCATCAGCCTTTGGGAGAAATTCCAGTCCGTTTCATATTGGGTGCAATAAGAGCGAGGAGGAACAGGTTCAGTTAGATCAAAACGAAAATTACCTGCGGCCTGTGAGTGCCCGTTAAATACCTCCGTCAAAATATCTTCAACAGTTTTATCTTGCCAAAGCCTTGCATCCTGACGGAATTTTAAAAAACGTAGCCATGGTCCGAAAGATAGTTGGCAAGCGGTGAATTGACCGTCACTGCCTAGCCGCTTGATGGTATGAATATAGCCGTGTACTGGTAGATAACGCTGATCCGTTTGCATCACCCATAGGGTCACAGGTTTCGCAATCAATTCTTTAAGATTGATGTCGTCCTTTGTTGATAATAGATCAATCGTGTAATCGTAGCCACGACCTAAACGCTCGTGGGCAACCAGCCGTTGCGGCAAAAGTACGTCTGAGCCAAGCGGCGTTGTCAGTTTAAGGAGGCGATTGTATTGACTGATGCCATGTCCGAGGGACGCTAAATCTTCCGCTAAGCTCATCTTTAGGCTGCTTTAAGTTGTCTTGATAGGATATTTCAGTATTTGCTTAAGATGCATTTTGTTAATAAAAATGCACCAATTAGATAATGATATCACAAAAACAATTCGATATAAATCAGACAAAATAGTAGTTAAAAATGAAAAGTCATTTACAGACCGATGAATAGGGGGAATTGAGTAAAAATTTCTAAATTGCATTGTCTTGAGGGTGGGCTATATAAGGCGCCTGCGAAAGCAGCTAGTAAAGTACGGCTCCAAATTTTAGTTTCTTTTATGAAACTTATTAATTATTTTTAAACATAATTTTATGTATATTTTAATAATGCATTTATGCAAAATAATGTTATATTTTATTAAACTGTATCTTATGCAACAAAAGGTTACTCCAGGTTCTTATTGGTATTCATTGATCAATGAGTAGATATTAATTGAATCGGCAAACCGAATTACTTCTTTGAATTAAAGCCTTATAAGTCGTAGTTGTCTTTTATTTACCTTAAAGAAAAAGGTGGTTATGCCACTTTTCATAGATTCTGTTTTCTAAGTGCATTTTTTTGCGTTGATCTTGTCGGGGATTGGAAATTCAGCGTTCAGTTATGGAAATGATGTGGTCGTTCGTATTACCGCGGCCAAAATTGCCTGCGACAAAATCAACGTCAAATGTTTGAGTAAGCGCGGTGCTCGACCTTATGCTGGCAGTTTCAGTTTTGCTTGTTTCTATCATTTGTCTTAAAAAAAATTCCTTTGAGCCTCACTATGGGCAGGGTTGAAAACACCGCAGATCGCCATTTCATCGATTCTACGTCCACTGAAAAATCGAGTATTGAGCGAAATGGATTCTGAATTTTACATTTGCATCTATTAACCTTTTGGAGCATTTATGAAGATTTTTCGCTTTGCGGCCATTTTAGTTCTGGTTGCTATGACAGTCTCCTGCGCGCGAATGCAATTCTTTACTAACCCCGATTTGTCGGGTGCTGAGACGGGAATTAAATTTTATACTCCGAAACCGTATCTATTAATCGCTCGAACAGGCAACAAAGACAAACCGGTTGACGTGCAATCAATTTATATCCCAGATTTATCAAAGCCTATCTATGCGAAGGCGACGCCAGGCTATGGGTCGGCAGATGTGTCTATCGCGCTTTCGAATGGGATGTTAACAAACTTTGGCTCAAAGACAGATTCAAGTATTCCTGCCTTAATCACTGCTTTGGGCGGATTTGACCAAGCACTTGCAGGGGCTTCTAAGACTAGGAAAGAGACAGATTTACTGAAACCGCAATCAGGAGTGAATTACAACGAACAAGGTATAGCACTCAAGCAGATTGCAGCCGATCTAAATACAACTATAAAAAGTGCACAACCGTTGCAGCTGACCCAAAACGAACAAAAAACTGGCTCTGAGATAGCTACACAAATTGAGGCGGCTGGCAAGCTTCTAATAGGCCCGACCGGTGAGCAAAATCTACTTGCAGCGCTTACAAACCTCAAAGCGACCTCAAAATCCTGGAGTGAACACATTATCGCGAGCAAGGCGCCTGGCGCACCAGGTATGGCTATTCGAGACAATTTGGATAGACTCAAAGGAGAGCTAGATGGAGTCATAGAGAAGATATCGCCGCAGAGAGATGATGCTCCTACATTTACGTTGTACGAAATTGATAATACGACCGGGACTACCAAACTTATCGAAGTTAAATTTTAGTTTTGAAAGCAGTGAACAATGAAACCTATCTCTCTTCAACGAGCAAAATCGATTCGAGGGAACCGTGCTCGGCTAGAATCATTGGTCTCAAGTTACCCGAACGTTGTCGGAACTATGATTGGACTCAAAGCGAGGAACGGAAATTTGTGCGATGAGTTAGCGTTTACTGTTTTTGTCCGCCGAAAGCTTGCTGCAGACGACCTTAAGATGAGCCATCGCATACCCAAGGTTATTTCTATAGAAAATAAGTCTGTGTTAACTGATGTCGTACAAATCGGTTTACTTTCGTACCAGAGTACCAAATTTCCACCCAACCTCGGTACGTGGGACGGTACTGAGACAGGCTCCGTTTCCTGCTTTGGCAAGTCTGAAACTGGGCTATTTTGCGTAACATGTGCTCACTGTATTGCGGGAGCTGATCTCGATCCAAATACACCAGCCACAATCGCTGTGTGGTCCCCAGATCAAGCGGACTACATCACCGTGGGTGAAAGCTTCATCTCAGTAACCGGGAATGGAAGTGGAATCTCAGGTAATTATGGATTTTCTGATGCTGCAATGTTCTCGTGCCTCGATCAAGAGTTGATTGCTCGTGCTCAAAGAGCGAAGGTACTCCAAGCGATTAATTTGCCGAAATTGGGTCAGGTAGTTTCTGGCTTGTCAGGGGCAGGTATGCGAACTGGAGTGGTAATGGGGGTCGAACAACGGATTGGGACAAAATATGCCGATGTAGTGATCCAAGCGGGTGGCTCAGGAACGTTTAGAGGAGATAGTGGGATGTTATGGACGGACACTGACGGAAATGCCGTTGCTATACACGCCATGGGGGCTGCAGAGGGTCCTGGTCAGGGAAGTAGCTTAACTGCTGCTATGAGTGCTGGCCGCGCAAAGAAGTTGTTGAACGTGTCGTTTTTGTCGAGTTGGCAGTGAGTCAGCTGTCCTCAATCACGCCAAGATTTCCAACATCCCAAACTTTTCGCAGAAAGTTAACAGCTTTTTATATGTCAACACGCTCTAATCTAAATTAAACTATTCTCGTAATTAATTTACGACTTTAATGAGCCCGTGTCCCAAAATTGATACCGTCTCAATAGTTCGTTTCATCAATTTCCCGATGACTTATCTAGACTGCCAAGGGCTTCAACTTCATACTGCAGTTGATTGGCCTGATCAAGGATCATTTGATTTGGGAAGGTCGGCTTCGCGCATGTTTCGTTCCCTAATAGAATCAATGAAAGAATAACATCATTCAAAATGTTATCTTCACCTGTTGGCTGCATTATGTTAGCGCTATAGCCGCCAGCAAGGCCTATAAGGGATTCGAAAACCTTTCGCATAGTTTGATTGGGACACGGCAAAACTTTCACCCTTTCCCAGCCTTGCCACCACAGCTGCTTTTTGTGCTGGTTAAATCGCTTCGTAAATTGTTGACCGGTCTCACCAACATAGATTGGCGAATCTTGCTCACCATAAAATGCATAAACCCAACCTCGGTAACTGCGAGGCCCCGGATAAATTCCTTTTAGCTCCCATTCGCTTCGCCGTATCATGTAGCCATTTGAGTGAAAAAATTCATAAAGAGATGTGGCCGAGGATAATATGGAAGTTTCCAGGGGAGAAGCACTATCGTAAAATTCATTAAGCACTCCGAAGTCAAACAATCTTGATCTAAGGATCTCTTGATCATTTGATGACATCTTTGGGCGACCATTAATTGGCATTCGATTATCGCTTTGCATCCACAACCTTTATGACAATCAATTTGACTGAATAAGCCAATAGTATTAAACGCACAGCATTTTTACTCGGATAGTTTGCGCGCTATTCAGCGCGTCGGCGCTCCTAATCGAATGTCTTGCTGCTATGGTGCCTTTTGAAAATGTCTTCAGGTTTTCCGCGACGTATTTTTGGCCCCAAACGCGTAACTTTCACATATTGCTTTCCGCGCTATGAATGTAACTTGCCAATCGGCTTGGGATTTCTAATCATTTCGCCGAATCCGTTTTCATTGGATGATGCAATATTACCAATACATCCAACCATTTTTTTAAAATAACTTTCACGCATCATCTTGTAACTAGCTTCCGGCACATAAGCAGCATTCTGATCTGCATCTTTCAGAAGTTCATTGATAGCCTCACGTGATAGTCCCCCCAAAATACCAGAATAGATAATCGCACGCTCAAACGGTTTTCTTGATGTCATATTTTTCCTTTTAGAAATTGGTTCATTTATGCAGCGATCATTCTCAGCTGTATTGTGAGATATATATTAGTAATGTAAATATTTAAAACAAAAATATACACTGGAGCATTCGCATTGAGACTTGCTTAACTTGTACGCAGAGTTGCGAGGGCTCATATAGAGAGAAATCCGCGATGTCTCGGACCTGCGATGTCGAAGGCACCGCCTTAGACATCGACCAAGCCAAGCCTCGGGGAATTCCTAGTCGCCTTCTACACTTCCACTTCCTTCTTAAAATATCGCTGACCTGTACTTGCGTACCTTTTGCGCGCTCGGAGCCCACAACCGTCTAAACTTGGTGTACTCCCAAAATATAAACGTCACCCCGTCACAATGATCGTATGCGTCCGACAGACCCACCTAGACGATCAGCAAATAACCGATTTTGCCCGCAGCGGAAGCAATTCATCAATACGATTATTTTTACAGGTAG
>NZ_JBEONP010000050.1:0-33161 GCF_040544435.1 Undibacterium sp. GrIS 1.2 | reverse complement strand
TTTCATCTTGCCAGAAATGGCCGCTCCTTTCTCATCTATTTTGCGCTTCTCGCAATAAAATTACTCTCCGGTGTTTCGTTTTGCAAGAACCTCATAAGGCTTACCAAATAATGAGGCGTAACCAACGTAAGATTTACCCGACATGACCAATGCATAACCGGGATGGGCGCGGTCCAAGATCGTGCCCAAAGGCCGCTCGCCATTGGGCTTTTTGATCGAGCTAGTAATCCTGATCAGGTCGTCGCCACTTTTAACGAACACAGTAGCCGCCACACCGGTTTCAGCGGTAAATTTGTCCAATAATCCAAAGTTTAGATTTAAGTCGGTCGAACCGCTTTTTAATACGGGCGTCAATTTGCCCATCACGTCAACTGAACGACCGGCATCGATCGTAATATTGCTATGGAAAATTTGTCGCAGTTTTGTTGCCGCCTGACCTACCTGTTTTCGTAATGAAATAAATTTTTTCATGATTAAGTTCTTTCGCTTTAAACTGGGCTGGAGGAGTCTGGCTAGGCTTTACTACGAAATTGGTTTGGACAACGTATACATCAACATTAGCAACATTAAGATTTTTATAACTCTGTCATGATTTACCTGAAAATACAACTATGTAACAGAATGTAATTGCAATATTTTATGTCTACGGTGTTATTCAAACACTAAAAATAGTTAACAATAAAAAACCCATTCGTTTGATATGTATCAACGAGTGCGGGTTGTTACTTATGCATACTTCGGATGTCTTACAAGTTACCGTGACCGCATCTGCTGCCATCGCTGATTCCGTATCAGTTAGTTTGACGCTGCGTGCATTGTTGCTAACGACGAGATGACTTTCTCAATCGAGATGCCGAGCGCTTGTCAGCTTCACGATCGTGATTAAATCTCCACACTAAGCGCGTTAATGCACAAAGAAATAGCGTTTTGGCGATATAGCATGAGCTCTTCAAACGATATGAACCGATATCGCAGTCACACAATCGTTCCAGTGCACCAGCGTGTCACAAAGACAAATAACTGATCGAATAGGCATCGTCATGTTGGACAAGTCAGTCTTCCTAAAGTACAAGTGGAAAATAGTGGCTGGCTTGATTGTCGCCAGCTTGTTTTTCGCCTTTTTGACGATCTGGTGGCGTGGACCACAAGTCTTCGTAGTCAGCGTTGTACGGCGAGATTTTGTTCAGTCAGTGGTTGCCAGTGGCCATGTCGAGACACCGCACCGGGTCGATATCGGAGCACAAATCACAGGCACCGTCGTCAGGGTGCCTGTGATCGAAGGGCAAACGGTAAAAGCGGGCGATGTCTTAATTGAGCTTGATACGGCAGAGTTGCTTGCAAATGAGCGTCAGGCGCGATCTGCTTCAGTACAAGCGCAGACCCGTGTCCGTCAGTTGCGTGAGGTGCAGGCGCCAGTTGCCGAGCAGGCATTGCGTCAGGCACAAGTCAGTCTGGATAATTCAAAAGCCACATTGAAGCGTAATCAGGATTTATTCCAGCAGGGCTTCATTGGAGCCGCTGCTCTGGACGATGTGCGTAAGGCGGCTGAACTTGCCGATGCGCAGCAACGGACGATGCAAAAGCAGTTAGAAACGACACGTCCATCGGGTAGTGATTTTGCCTTGGCAGAAGCGAATCTGATCGGTGCCAATGCCAACGCAGATGCAGCGAGCGCGCGCGTCAAATACGCAAGAATCATTACTCCTGTGGGTGGGATATTAATCAGTCGTGCGGTTGAGGTGGGTGATGTAGTGCAGGCCGGTAAAGTGTTAATGACCTTATCTCCGGATGGACGTGCACAATTGGTTGTACAAATTGATGAGAAAAATCTTCGCTTGTTAGTCTTGAATCAAACAGCGATTGCTTCTGCAGATGCATACCCTAAGTTGCTTTTTCCGGCAGCATTGGTCTATATCAATCCCAGTATCAATGTTCAGACCGGAGCGGTTGAAGTCAAACTCGATGTATCGAATCCGCCTCAGGTATTAAGACAAGATATGACGGTCTCGGTTGATATTGAAGTCGCACGCCGGCCTCACGTGTTGTTAGTTCCTGTCAGCGCTTTAACAGAAAGTGATAAAGATCCTCCATCCGTGTTGAGAGTAGAGCAGTACCATGCCATACGACGCGCGGTCAGTACCGGTCTTCGTAGCGGGGGATTGGTTGAAGTACTCAGCGGTGTGGATGAGGGCGACCTCGTTCTTGCATCACCGGGCACGATCAAGTCAGGCGCGCGGGTACGGGTCATTGCATCCGACACGTCAAAGGCTAAAGTGGAAACCAATCTGCTTGGTACTGTGATGAGCAGCCCGGCTTCGAATTCAGCTGCGAGTCTGCCCGCCAATTCCGCCAATAAGCCAGTAGCACAATGAGGGGTGAGTAATGTTAACAGCCTGGCTTCCGTTTGAATGGATTGTTGCTATTCGCTTCTTGCGGGAGGGGCGGCTACAGACCGTATTTATTATTGCGGGCGTCGCGATCGGGGTTGGCGTAATTGTGTTTATGTCCGCTTTGCTCAGTGGCTTGCAGTCTAACTTTATCAAGCGTGTTTTATCAGCACAAGCCCATATTCAACTATTGCCTCCGCAGGAAGTCACCCGTCCGTTACGACCAATTGTAATTTCAGCGAATGCCGAAGTCGAAGGCGCGATTATTCAACCACCCTTGCAAAGAATAAAGTCGATTGATCAATGGCAAGCCGTGGCAACACAGATACGTGCCATGCCCGATGTCCTCGTGGTATCGCCGGTAGCTGGCGGATCGGCCCTCGTTGTGCGTGGTAGCGTCAGTCATGCGATTACGGTCAGCGGGATCGAGCCTGACTTGTATTATCGGATAGTGGATATCAATGACAAAATAGTACGAGGAAAATCGAGTATTTCAGGGGCAGAGATACTGATCGGGACAGAATTAGCCAGCGACTTGGGCGTCGACGTGGGGGATAAATTATTGATTTCGACAGCGAGTGGTGCGACCAGCACGCTCACAATTGCTGGGATTTTTGATTTGGGGAATAAAGGCGCAAATCAGCGCAATACGTTTATCGCATTGCATACCGCGCAAAGCCTGTTAGGTTTGCCAGGCGGCGTATCCAGTCTTGAAGTCACTGTGCGGGATGTTTATGCTGCGGAAGTGATTGCGCAACAGATTACTGCCGCGACCGGTGTAGAGGCAGACAGCTGGATTAAAACCAGTGCCCAATTTTTTGCCGCCGTCAGTGCGCAAACTACTGCCAACACGGCAATACGGTTTTTTGTTGGTTTGTCGGTCGCGTTCGGGATTGCGAGTGTGCTGGTTGTCGTGGTGGTTCAAAAGTCACGAGAGATCGGAATACTGCGCGCCATGGGGATTTCTCAAGGACAAATACTCAGAGTGTTTTTATTGCAAGGCGGCGTACTTGGTCTCGGCGGTGCGGTCGCAGGCTGTGCTATTGGTGCTATGGCCTTGGTGTTGTGGCAGCGGTACGCGCGAAATGCTGACGGCACGGCCTTATTCCCCCTACAGTTTGATCCGGCTTTATTCATTACCGCATTATTACTGGCAACGATGACCGGACTGCTCGCCGCTTTTGCCCCGGCTTTAAGAGCGGCTCGTCTTGACCCGGTAGTGGCGATCGGTGGCTGATATGACCTCTCCATCCAATGTGACTAATCCCCTACCGGAGTTGTCTGCTTCCCCGGAAAAATTGCCAGTTGGCGACATCGTTGTACAACTACGTGGCGTCCGAAAGACATTCAATATAGGAACCCCGATTGCGACAGAAGTACTGCATGGTATTGATCTCACCTTACATCAAGGTGAATTTTGTGCTGTAATGGGACCCTCCGGTTCTGGCAAAAGTACCTTGCTCAATATCGTCGGGCTACTGAATCGTCCGTCAGCGGGAACAATTGCGATCTGTGGCGAAGAGACGACTGCACTTGATGACAAAGCGGTGACTCGTTTGCGAGGTCACAATATTGGTTTTGTCTTTCAATACCATCATCTGATTACCGCATTCACTGCACTCGAAAATGTCATGATGCCGATGCTAGGTGCCGAGGAATTTCCGAACAAGCAAATGCAGGAGCGCGCAGCAGCTTTACTCGGCGATGTGGGTCTGACAAACTGGCAAAATAATCTGGCGGGCAATCTAAGCGGAGGACAGCAGCAACGCGTCGCATTAGCACGTGCGCTCGCGATGAATCCGGCTTTGCTGCTAGCCGATGAGCCGACGGGTAATCTTGATACCAAAAGCGCTGATGAAGTTTTTAACTTATTGCGGCGTTTTAATCACGAACAAAAAACGACAATTTTATTTGTGACCCACAATCCTGACCTGGCTAGCCGCTGTGACAAAACAATACAGGTAATTGACGGCCTGGTTACTGGTTAGCGACTATCCTTATCAGAGACCAGGCAGCGCTCAGGATTCTTGTTCCGGTGCGATTGCGAGCTGGATGTCTTCGCGTTTTAACTCTGGTGCAAATTGCAAAATAAAATCCAGAATATAGCTGCGCAGATAAGCACCACGGCGTACTGCCAGGCGCGTTACGTTGGGGGCAAACAAATGGCTGGCAGGCAGCGCTTTTAAGGCGCTGTAACGCTGATTTGCCGGATTGACGGCGCCATTGGTATCGTTGCCACTTTCTACCGCCATTTCTGCCACCAGACCTACGCCCAATCCCAGCGCTACGTATTGCTGAATCACGTCCGAATCCATCGCCGTCAGCACGATGTCTGTGCGCAAACCAGCTTGTTTAAATGCCTGATCAATATGGCCGCGGCCGGTAAAGCCGACGTCGTAAGTGATCAAAGGGTAATTCGACAAATCTTCCAGCGTGATGGGCGTCTGATTGAACTGAGTTTTGCGCAGCAGCGGATGGCCGTCTGGCACGACGATTACGTGATTCCATTGATAGCAAGGGAAAGAGACTAAATCTTTAAATTGTGACAGACCTTCAGTCGCAATCCCCACATCGGCCTTACCTGATAAAACCCATTCGGCGATATGTTCTGGCGAGCTTTGCTGGAGTGCGATGCGCACATCGGGAAAACTATTTCTAAATCCTTGTACTACTTTCGGCAGCACATAGCGCGCTTGCGTATGCGTGGTCGCAATCGTTAGCGTGCCTTTGGTCTGATCAGAATAATCATCACCGGCTTGCTTCAGATTTTCTGCCTCTAGCAACAGACGTTCGATGATGTGCAAAATGCCTTTGCCTGGCTCAGTCAATCCGGTCAGGCGTTTGCCGTTACGCTCGAAGATATCAACGCCGAGTTCTTCTTCCAGCTCACGGATTTGACGACTGACGCCTGGCTGTGAGGTGAATAAAACATTCGCCACTTCAGTCAGGTTATAGCCGCAACGAGCAGCTTCGCGGATAGAGCGTAATTGTTGGAAGTTCATGATTTTTCTTACTATAAAATTTGTAGGAGCTTCTAAAAATTTCATTATCGGGATACAGAGCAAGATCTATCCCGTAGCAATACGTCGGTATTGCGAGGAGATACAACGCCGCGATGCGCCCTAGAATGGGATTTTTAGGAGTCTCCCGACGTCTGATCGACAAAGACAGCCAATCGTCTGGGTTTGACTACCAGGATTTCACCGACTTTGAGTTTGAGCTGGTTATAGCGCTCGCTAGAGATCATGGCCTCTAGCAAATCGCCATTGTCGTCACGCTCTAGCTCCAGTTGCGCCAACGGTCCTATGCTGTGTACGCGGCGTAATTGCACCACCAGACCATCCGCACCGGGTGAATAGCGATCAATTTCCAGCTCATGCGGACGGACATAACCAATACCTGTCGCGTCACGGGTCGTCGCATGATCTGGTGCATCAAAAGCAACACCACCAGCATCCAACGTGCCTTCATGGATACGACCACGGAACAAGTTAACGTTCCCCAAAAAGCCGTACACAAAAGGCGACGCCGGATTTTGGTAGACCGCTGCCGGCGCACCGATTTGTTCGACCTTGCCTTGATTCATCACGACGATTTTGTCGGCGACTTCCAAGGCTTCTTCCTGATCATGCGTGACAAAAATACTGGTCACATGCAGATCATCATGCAAGCGCCTTAACCAGCGACGCAGCTCTTTACGCACCTTGGCATCTAGCGCGCCAAACGGTTCATCCAGCAGCAAGACGCGTGGTTCTACCGCCAACGCACGCGCCAGCGCAATCCGTTGTCGCTGCCCGCCAGATAGCTGCGGTGGATAGCGATCTGCCAGCCAATCGAGCTGGACCAGGTCGAGTAATTTATGGACTTTCTCTTTAATCACAGCGTCCGAGGGGCGCAAGGCTCGTGGTTTTACTCGCAAGCCAAATGCAATATTTTCAAAAATCGTCATGTGCTTAAACAGCGCATAGTGCTGGAACACAAAACCCACCTGGCGTTCACGCACATGCTGCGCCGATGCGTCCTGACCATCTAACAATACTTGTCCTGCATCGGCATGTTCCAGCCCGGCGATGATGCGTAACAGCGTAGTTTTTCCGCAGCCAGACGGACCTAAGAGCGCGGTTAATTCACCGCTAGGAAATTCGAGCGATACGTCATTAAGCGCGGTAAAGCTGCCGAATTTTTTTTGTAAATGTTGTACTGCGATACTCATGACTTACTCCTGAATTCTTACTCTTAAAATTTTCTTAATTTACTCTTGCGGAAGCGCCTGATTTTCTCGCGTGCGCCATTCAACAATCGACTTCAGCGCCAGCGTCAGCAATGCCAGCAAAGTCAGCAGTGATGCCACCGCAAAAGCCGCAGTAAAGTTATATTCGTTATAGAGAATTTCGACTTGCAAAGGCATGGTATTAGTCTCGCCACGGATATGCCCGGACACCACCGACACCGCGCCAAACTCACCCATGGCGCGGGCGTTACATAAGATCACGCCGTATAACAAGCCCCACTTAATATTCGGTAAGGTCACATGCCAGAAGGTTTTCCAGCCAGAGGCACCGAGTACCAAGGCAGCTTCTTCTTCCTCGCTACCTTGTGCTTCCATCAAGGGAATCAACTCACGCGCAATGAAAGGGAAGGTCACAAAAATAGTCGCCAGTACGATGCCAGGCACCGCGAATAAAATCTTGATGTCATGTTCCCGCAACCACGGACCAAGCCAACCTTGCGCACCAAACAACAAGACATAAATCAAACCAGAAATCACAGGCGATACCGAGAACGGTAAGTCAATCAAGGTCAGCAAAAACTGTTTACCACGGAACTCAAATTTAGCAATCGTCCAGGCGGCGGCGACACCAAAAACTAGATTCAGCGGTACTGCAATGGCGGCGGTAATCAACGTCAGTTTGATGGCGGACAAAGCATCCGGTTCGACGATGGCCTTAAGGTAAACTTCCCATCCTTTTTTAAACGCTTCAAAAAATACGGCTGCCAGCGGAATGAACAAGAACACAGTTAAAAAAGTCAGCGCCGTGATGATTAACAGCGCACGGACCCATAAAGGTTCTAGCGTGGCAGACAAACTAATTGCCGGCTCGGTGCGACGTGGTGCTGAAGTCTGAATTGGTGTCTGAACTGGCGGGGGAAACGCAATTGGGGTACTGGTCATTATGCAGGCTCACTTTTGTTACGGTTGCGGCTCCAGGATTGTAATAAATTGATCGTCAACAGCAAGCTAAAGGACAGCATCAGCATGACGACGGCAATCGCGGTCGCACCGGCGTAATCGTATTGCTCTAATTTTGTGATCATAAACAGCGGGGTGATTTCGGACACCATAGGCATATTGCCTGCGATAAAAATCACTGATCCGTATTCACCCGTAGCCCGCGCAAAGGCCAGCGCAAAGCCTGTTAGCAGAGCCGGCAAGATGGTTGGCAAAATCACTTTGACAAAGGTTTGCCAATGGCTGGCACCCAGACTGATGGCGGCTTCTTCTAATTCTTTTTCGGCTTCTTCCAACACCGGTTGTACGGTGCGTACCACAAAAGGCAAACCGATAAACGTCAGCGCCACTAATACACCCAGCGGCGTAAACGCGACTTTGATACCCAGCGGCTCCAGATATTTTCCCAACCAGCCATTCGGCGCATACAGCGTTGCCAAGGTGATCCCCGCAACCGCAGTCGGCAGCGCAAACGGCAAATCTACCAGCGCATCAATCAGACGTTTGCCCGGAAATTTATACCGTACCAACACCCAGGCTACGATCCCGCCAAACACCACATTGATCAGCGCGGCTAAAAACGAGGCACCAAATGTCAGGCGATAAGACGCCAGCACCCGCTCCGATGTGACGGTATTCCAAAACGCCTCCCAGGTCATGGTAAAGGTTTTTAAGAAAATCGCCGACAGCGGGATCAGCACAATCAGGCTGAGGTACAGCAGAGTAAATCCCAAGGTCAGATGAAAACCCGGGATAACTCTGCTGGGTGCATTGCGCTGTTTTTGCAGCTTAGGAGTGAGTGAGAATGCCATTCGTTATTACTTATTTAGCCGTTGAGGGGCAATAATGGCACTCGCTCGTTATATAGAAAACGATTTTTTTCGAATTTTGATAGATGAATTTCGTATAAAGGGCAGGATTTTTTGCGGGAAGTTACCGGTCATATAAGTATTTTGCTCAAGCAGCTTTCGCAATCTCGTTATCGACGCCAAGGCTGGCCTTGGGTGTATCCAGCAAAAATCCCTGCAAGAAATAAGGCAAGGTCTGGTTGGCTGACAGCTCTTCTACAATCTGTGCCAATGATTGCAACTGCTGATCTGTCTCTATCCGCTTAAATATGACGCGACTACCGAGTTGATTTGCATGCTTCAATAAAGTCCGCAACGAGTCGTGTTGTGCAGACTCAGCCCCAGCGTCCTTGGCGACAACCTGGCGTACATCAATCTTGATGACATCGGGACGTATTTTTGCCATGAGCTCCAATGCCTGCAAGGTATCGCTCGCATGCACGCCTATCCTAAAACCGTTACGTCGATAATTGTCTGCTACGTGTTGCAGCATCCAGCGCTGATTAGGAATAATTTGTGGCAATTGCAAAACGATCTGCTGCTGTGGCAACTCCAGCAGATGAAGAATCCGCCGAAACGCCGCGCCATGATTACCTTCTACCGCGGTTAACAAGCGGGTGTGGATGCTTAAAAACAAATCCAATGTCGTCGTCTGCGATGACGCTTGCTGGTAAAAATTGATCGTATGCAAAATCCGGCATAAGCTATCTAGCTCTACTGACTCATCATCATTAGCGGCGTGGTCAAGCAATTTCCAGATATGTAAGCCCTCGCCATCAACAGCATAACTACGGGCATAACCATCATAAGCCACGATGTGCTGATCTAGATGAGCCGAACTGGCTGAAATGTACTCGTCAAGGTCGAATGAAAATATCGCCCCAAAGCTTGGCCTTGCGCATCCAGACGGATGTGAGTGTTAGCTGGATTGGCAAGCTGTAAATGCCGCAAATATTGTTGTAAAGCAGGAGATGTCATGTTGACTCCAATGCGTATGTCGGTAAAAAATACGCTTGATATTGAATATACTCCCCACTAAATTATTAAAATATGCTCTATTGTCTAGGAATTACATGGACAATTAAATATACCAATAGGGAGTATATATATTTAGCGAAAATAGGTTTTACCAGAATATTCAGTAAAATTTTAATAAAGACGTTGCAACCAATATCGACCGCCGAGGCTAGTTTTGATTGCATGCCATCGGTTATTGCTGTTTGTGCCTTGCAGAATAAAACACACTACAAAAAATCAGAACGAATCGTTTCGCGGTTGGATAGTTGGTTTGCGCATATGTGCAGAATTACACTATGTCGCAGTGGATATCTGGGATTTGCCCCAAGGACTAGGTAGAGCGGCAATTTACGCAAAACAAGCTTATAAAAATTAATCGTCTATGTAGGCGGCCTAATATGACGCCGCATATACGATCATATAAAATAACTATCCGCTTAGTTACTCATAATGAAAACTGACTCCAAACCATGAAAACAGCACTGTTAATCATCGATGTCCAGCAAGGTTTATGTGAAGGTAAGTACGCCACTTTTGAATCGCAACGTGTCATTGCCAACATTAATATGGTGTCAAAAAAAGCGCGAGATGCAGGTGCGCTCGTGATCTTTATCCAGCATGAGTCATCATCAGGTTTACTGGCATTTGGCAGCAAAGCTTGGCAACTGGCGGACGGTCTTCATATTGAGCCAAGCGACTTACGGCTTCGTAAGACTGCTTCAGATTCTTTTCATCAGACGGAGTTAGATTCTTTGCTGAAACAGCATGCGATAACTGATCTGATTATTTGCGGTATGCAGACAGAATTTTGTGTTGACACCACGGTGCGCAGAGCATTGGCGTTGACTTATCCTGTGGTCTTGGTTGCGGATGCACATACCACTGAAGATAGCGAGATTTTGACTGCCGCGCAGATCATCCGGCATCATAACCGCACCCTCACCAATATAGACAGTTTTGGGGTGCTCGCTATTGCCGTTGCGGCGAGCGATGTGCTGATCTAACTAAGATATAAGTTAGATAAGTTATATAAGATGAGTCAGGCGTTTATGGTTTAGCGACGATCTGTCAGTACATCGATAAAAAAAGCGCATGCAAAATTCATTTGCATACGCTTTTTTTATTTAATCAGTTCACAGTTTAAAATTGTCGTGCAGGCAGTAAAGTTCCTTCAACTTCCCCAAAACCTATCCGCGGCAAGCCTGACTTTTCCGTCCAGGCGCGCATGATGACGGAGTCGCCATCTTCCATAAATGTGCGTTGTTCACCGTTACTTAATATCAGTGGCTGTTTGCCGCCGACACTCAGTTCCAACAACGATCCCGCTTCTTCCGGTGTAGGACCCGATTGAGTTCCAGAGCCGAGTAAATCTCCAGCCCGCAGGTTACAACCGTTGACGGTGTGATGCGCCACTAATTGCGAAACGCTCCAGTAAGAATGACGGAAGTTAGAAAGCGATAAACGCTGCGCAGGCAGGCCTTGCTCACGCATAGATTTGGTTTGTAGCAAAACTTCCATCTGCACATCAAATGCACCTTGCTCACGCACCGCTGCAGAATCCAGATACGGCAGCGGTTGCGGGTCGGTAGCATCACGTTGCCACTGCAAACGGTAGGGCGCCAAAGCTTCTAGCGTGACGACCCAAGGCGAAATCGTGGTGGCAAAATTCTTTGCTAGGAAAGGTCCTAGTGGTTGGTATTCCCAGGCTTGCATATCGCGTGCCGACCAATCGTTGAGCAAACATAGGCCAAACACATGCGATTCTGCGTCATCAATCGCTACCGCATCGCCGAGTGCATTACCTCGCCCTACAAAAATACCAATCTCGGCTTCATAATCAATCCGCTTTGCTGCACCAAACACTGGAGTTGTCGCCGTCGGTGGCATAGTTTGTCCGACAGGGCGACGGAACTGCTGACCAGAGATCACAACCGATGATGAACGACCATGGTAGCCAATTGGTACCCATTTGTAATTGGGCATCAGTGGATTATCAGGACGGAATAATTTACCCACAGCCGTCGCATGATGGATGGAAGTGAAAAAATCGGTGTAGTCACCGATGTGTGCAGGCAGAGCATATTCCGCATTTGCTTGCGGCACTAAAGCACTTTTCAATAAATCTTGTTGTGACATACCTTCACGCAGCGCTCGCGATAGTTGCAGACGTAATGTTGTCCAGGTCGCGTTCCCTAACTCCATTAAGGCATTTAAGTGATTACTGCGGATCGCCTGATCAAATGCCGTCGATTTTAACGTTGAAAAAACACCTAGCGTATGTGCTGCGGCAAGATCCAAAATCCGATCACCAATCGCGACACCGATACGGAAATTTTCTGCAGTCCCTTTCTTGCGGAACACGCCATAAGGCAAATTTTGTATCGGAAAATCGCTGTTGATATCATTCGCAGAGGTGACCCAGCTACGCAAGTTAATATCGTGGGTTTCATTCAATTGCAGAGTCGCTTGATTGCTCATATTGAGGTTCCTATTTGGATATCGTTAGGCTTGATTGGGATTGAAATTTTTCTTGATACCCATCCAGCATTGGTAGTAATCGGCTTGCAATTGCGGAGACGTCATTGCCGCACGCGTCGGCTTGATGATGGTTCGAGTCTCGATCATAAAGGCCATGGTATCAGCGATCTTATGCGGTGCGCTGGTGTCGGCTGTACTTGCTTTGTCAAACGTACCAGCATCCGGGCCATGACCACTCATACAATTATGCAGACTGGCGCCACCGGGTCTGAACCCTGCGGATTTAGCATCATACTGGCCGTGGATTAAGCCCATAAATTCGCTGGCGATATTACGATGGAACCAGGGCGGACGGAAGGTATTTTCTGCTGCCAGCCAGCGCGGTGGAAAGATCACAAAGTCGATGGTGTCAACGCCCGGGGTATCACTGGCAGATTGCAAGACTAAAAAAATCGACGGGTCGGGATGGTCATAACTGATAGAGCCGATGGTATTAAAGTGCCGCAAGTCATATTTGTAGGGCGCAAAATTACCATGCCATGCAACGACATCCAGCGGCGAGTGGCCAATTTTGGCAGACCACAAATTGCCACTAAACTTAGCCAGCAATTCAAAATCACCTTCGCGGTCTTCATAGCTCGCATGCGGAGTCATAAAGTCGCGTGGGTTTGCCAGGCCGTTGGAGCCTATTACGCCCAGATCCGGTAGCTTAAACGCGGCGCCAAAATTTTCGCAGACATAACCGCGCGCGGCACCATCCGGCAGCGTGATTTGAAACCGGATACCACGCGGGATGACAGCGATTTCTTGCGGCTCAATATCGATGACGCCGAGTTCAGTTTTAATCTGCAAACGACCTTGTTGCGGAATAATCAGTAACTCCGCATCAGCATCATAAAAAAACCGATCACTCATATCGAGATTCGCCGCATACAAATGGATAGCACAACCGCTTTGTGCGTCCGCTGAGCCATTCCCCGCCATCGTCATCCACGAGTTAATAAAATCGATCGCTTTATCCGGCATCGGCAACGGATCCCAGCGTAATTGATTGGGTGTCGATGGTACCTGATCAAACTGATTAGTCATCGCGCCATTATCAATTTGCACGAAGGGCTGATGCATTGCCGCTGGCCTGATCCGGTATAACCATGAGCGGCGATTGGAATGGCGCGGTGCGGTAAATGCCGTGCCAGAAATTTGTTCGGCATATAAGCCATACGCACACTGCTGTGGTGAGTTCTGATTTTTGGGCAATGCGCCGGGCAAGGCTTCGGTGGCGAATTCATTCGCAAATCCGGTTTGATAGCTGCGCTGGATAGAAGAATAGGCAGAATTAGCGGAATGTTCTTTAATGTGCGGCATGGCAGTTCCTACAGAAATAAGCGCAATTTTGATGTGACATCAATATAGTCCAGCTAGTCAAAACCTGCGACATAAATACAAAAATGTACTACATTCACAAAATCAATAATGGTTAAGAACTTTTTAAGCGATTTTTAAATGATAGAACCGAAAGACATAGACCTGAACTTGCTGGTAATTTTTCAGGAAGTATTTCAGGACAGGCAAATTTCATCTGTCGCAAAAAAGCTAGGGCTATCCCAACCCGCTGTCAGTAACGCGCTGGCAAGGCTGCGCCGTACTTTTGATGATGAATTATTTGTCCGTACGGTGTTAGGCATGCAACCAACCCCGTTAGCCACCGGCTTAGCTGAGCCAATCGCCAGCGCTTTAGAAAATATTCGCCAGGCATTAAATCAACAAGAGAGTTTTGATCCCGCAAGCAGCAAACGGCAATTTACGATTGCGATGACGGATGTGGGTGAGGTTTATTTTATGCCTGTGCTGGTGGAGCGATGTCAGTTATTGGCGCCACAATTGCAGTTTTCTACCGTCCGCGCCAGCAGTATTGATCTGAAGTCCGAGATGGAGGCTGGGCGGATTGATTTAGCGATTGGCGCATTTGATACGATTTCTGGCGCACTCTACCAGCGTCGACTGTTTAAACAAAATTATGTCAGCATGTTCCGTAGTAGCCATCCTTTAGCTGGTGACAAAATCAGCTTGAGTGATTTTTTAGCAGCACAACACTTGATCGTGGCATCGCAAGAGAGTCCTTACGACAGGATTAATCAAAGCTTGGATAAGGCAGGCATCAAGGCGGCAGCACATTTTTGTGTGCCACATTTTGTGGCAGTACCTTATATAGTCAGCACGACCGATCTGTTAGTGACGGTGCCGCAAAAGTTGGCAGAGCGTGCCGCAGCGCCGTTCAATTTAAAGTATGTTCGCCCGCCGCTACGCTTACCTTCTTTGCAAACGAATATATTCTGGCATCGCCGCTATAACCAGGACGAAGGCAATCAATGGTTGCGCCAGTTTATTGCAGAGCAGTTTGCGGAGTAAGTCAGCTTGTCAAACTAATGGGGTGAAAATCCTTCACCCCAGGACTGAAAGCTTTTCTGCCATCGCCATAAAGTTTTGCCCTACACTTTGTATCTTAGGACTTACGCAAAATTGTTCCAGCAAGGCGCAGCGACGAAGACAGTACTTGAGTACGACGAGTCGTTGCAACGCAGCTGGGGTATTTTTGCGTAAGTCCTGTATCTATAATTAATTGTGACGGAGAATCAGCATGCCCATCATCACCTGCGTAGAAGACTTGCGTTTACTGGCAAAAAAAAGGGTGCCGAAAGCCTTTTATGACTATGCCGATAGCGGTTCCTATACCGAGAGCACGTATCGCGCCAATACCGATGATCTGGCCAAACTGAAGCTACGTCAGCGGGTTGCCATCAACGTTGATCAGCGCTCTACCCGCACGACGATGGTAGGGCAAGAAGTTGCCATGCCTGTCGCGATTGCTCCGACAGGATTGACGGGCATGCAATGGGCTAATGGCGAGATGCTGGGCGCAATCGCAGCAGAAAAATTTGGTATTCCTTTCACGCTCTCCACCATGAGTATTTGTTCGATTGAAGATGTGGCGAGCGTTACTACAAAACCATTCTGGTTTCAGCTCTATGTCATGCGAGATCGTGGCTTTGTCAAAGAAATGATACAGCGGGCAAAAAATGCAAAATGTTCGGCCTTAGTATTGACGTTGGATTTGCAAATTTTGGGTCAGCGACATAAAGATATCCGCAACGGCATGTCAGTTCCGCCAAAATTAACGCTGGCAAATATCCTTGATCTGGCGACCAAACCAGCATGGGCGCTACGCGCATTGACTGGTCGTAAAACCTTTGGCAATTTAGTTGGACACGTCAAAGGAGGTGATGGGATTTTAACCCTGAGTCAATGGACTGCGAGCCAATTTGATCCAACCTTAAATTGGGATGACGTGGCCTGGATCAAAAAAGAGTGGGGTGGCAAGTTAATTCTTAAAGGCATCTTGGACGTAGAAGACGCTAAATTAGGCGTCGCAGCCGGTGCCGATGCGATCATCGTTAGCAATCATGGTGGTCGTCAATTAGATGGCGCAATGTCGTCCATACAAGCATTGCCAGCTGTTGTGGATGCGGTCGGGCACTTAACCGAAGTCTGGTTTGATGGCGGCATTCGCACTGGTCAGGATATTTTAAAAGCCACTGCTTTGGGCGCGAAAGGCAGCATGGTTGGACGTGCCTTTTTATATGGCTTGGGTGCGATGGGTGAGCAAGGCGTGACTAAAATGCTGGAGATTTTGCACAAAGAATTAGATGTCAGTATGGCGCTGACAGGTACTAAAGATATTCGTGAGGTTGGGCGACATAATCTGGCACAGCTGTAGAGATTTAACAGAGCAGATTACTAAAAAATCACTGCACAGAAAATATCTGTGCAGTGATTTTTGCTATCGTCTTGTTATAAACCGGAGCGATATCAATTCGTGATATCGCTCCGATCTTTTAAGCCGCTTCTAATTCAGCTTGTTTGACGATATGCAAGTTATCGCCATCAATTGCAATTTTTCTTGGCTTATATACTTCAGGTACTTCGCGGATTAATTCTATATTCAGTAAACCATTATCTAGTTTGGCACCAACCACTTTGACGTGATCTGCTAGGCGGAAACGGTGCTCAAAATCACGTGCTGCAATACCGCGGTGCAAGAAGGTGGATTGAGTCTCATCCTTTTGTTTTCGACCAACGATTTTTAAGGTGTCTAATTCGCTTTCCAACTCCAGTTCAGAGCGCTCAAAGCCAGCGACAGCCATCGTGATGCGGTATTTATCTTCGCCGATCAATTCGATGTTGTAAGGTGGATAGCTGGGGGCTGCATCAGTGCGTTGCGCTTCATTAAATAAATGCGCTAAACGGTCAAAACCAATGGCAGAACGGTACAGTGGGGCAAAGTCAAAATTACGCATGATATATCCTCGAAATAAAAGTAAGCGATATGGAAAAAAGCTATTTTCAGCTCCATGCTGAATAAGCTAGCAAGCCTCTGTTGAGCACTTGCTAATACAGATATGGGCATACTGTTTTAGAATTTCAAGACTTTATTTTTTCAAAAATTTTTCAATCAGATTTATTATTTTTATTAAATAATTTTATCGTTGATTTATTTCATATTTTTGTAATGAGTAAATTGATACTTCGGTTATCTATTACCTGAAGCGGAACGAATGGATTTACAATCACGTCCGACATTGGAATTACAATTATTTAAAAAATTTTATGGCAAAACTTTATTTCAGATATTCAGCAATGAACGCAGGTAAATCTACTGCCATGCTACAAGTCGCTCATAACTATGAAGAGCAAGGACAAAAAGTGCGGCTGTACACGGCGGCAATTGATCATCGTTACGGTCAGGGCAAAGTGACATCACGTTTAGGCCCGCAACGTGATGCGGAGATATTTGATGCCGACTACGACTTTTTACAAGCCATCCCACAAGTCAATTGTGTGTTGGTAGACGAAGCACAATTTTTGACATCGGCTCAGGTACGTCAGTTGCATCAGCTCGCACAAGTCAAAGGCGTACCGGTAATTTGCTATGGTTTGCGTAGCGATTTTATGGGAGAACCATTTCCTGGATCGGCTTATTTATTGACACTTGCCGACGATATTGAAGAGCTAAAAAATATCTGTGCTTGCGGAAAAAAAGCCACTATGAATATTCGTCTGGATGCCAATGGCAAGCGTGTTAAAGCGGGCGAGCAAGTAGCGATTGGTGGCAATGAACGGTATCAACATGTGTGCGGTAAATGCTTTTATTCTTGAGAAATTTTCTTCTGCTCAGCGCCTGTGCGATTTCCTGTAATACGTAAAAATAAAAATAAAAATACGCAGTAACAATTCGCAACACTTTACCTGTCAACAGAAACTAAGCGAGTGGCGTTTGAGAGATACGTAGATTGACTACGTGAAGTAAATAAGAGCCGATAAAGGCAAACATACTCAAGAACAGGATTAATCATGAACAAGCTGATCACCACACTCGTCGCTACTACTTTCGTCATGGGTACAGCGTTCGCCCAAACAACTACGACAGCGAAACCTGTAGCTCCATCTGCGTCGGCCTCTGCCAGTGCAAGTGCTTCAGTCGCTGCCTCTACCACCACAGCACCAGTCGTTGGCAAAGCTGCTACGGCTTCTTCTGCTACCCATATCATCAGCAAAACAGCGAGTGCAACGACACCAGCTGCATCTGCTCCAATTGCAAAAATAACGCCAGCGTCGGAAGAGAAGTTAGATGCGAAAACTGAGGTTAAACAATCTGAGCCTAAGCATAAAACTCATGCCAAAGCGAAAGACGTAAAAACGGAAGATGTAAAACCAAAACCAGCTCAGTAATTAGTTCAAGAATGTATTTGTATTTTACTAAGTGTATTTTGTTAAATAAATTGCATTAGACGTGACTTTTTAGCTCAGTCCACAACAAAAATCCGGCGCTTTAAACGCCGGATTTTTTATTTATATATTTATATTATTTAGACTTCCATTTACAGAAATAACATTTTATTACCAAATAAAATTGCAAAAAAAGTTTAAATCAAGGCCAAAACTACATAAAAAATGGGTTTTTACAGAGAATTCCAAAAAAAATCCAAATTCTTGTCAACCAAGATGGGGAGATAAACGCTTTTAGCTACGAGGATAAGACATTTCTGTAACAGAAATGCTCCGATAAATAGGGAGTACTTACAAATGATCTACGAATTATTAATCCGCTCTTCTGGACAAAATACAGCGTCATCCAACAATCTGGTTTGGATCGATGCAAACTTATCGACACGATCATTTGAAAAATGGCTCACAGATCGCTCCCTGTTAAATAAAACTGGTAACGCACCAGTTGCGCGCTGGAGCATCATGCAAACCGACAGACCAGCTCATTTCAAGCTTGACAGAGATACAGCGGCGCTGGAGCACCACATCTCTGAATTGATCAACGGTAATCAAGTTATCAAAGCCGTACCTGATGCGTTGAAAGCCTTAAAGGCGTTCCAGTTAGCATCCGTCACGAAAGAGCTTGCTGAAGTTTTTTAATCAGGGCTTACGCAAAGACGTCTCAGCGGCGTCATGCATCCTAGGTTGATCTTCTTCCAAGAGCAATTTTACGTAAGCCCCGCCGGTTCGTTTTCATCTTCATTCATTTCAGACTTGTGTTGAGTTTAACTTGTCTGAGTTATTAAAAATCCCCCATCACATATTGAATGCCATGGGGGATTTTTAATGCCTGTACTTATTGCAATAAAAATTCTTGCAATAAAAAAGTCTGACAATTATTTTAATTGTCAGACTGGAGATGGATAAATCAAATTCAAATTAATTATCTCTACGGCCTCTGCCATGGTCATCACCATGATCTTCATCGCGGCCTTTGCCGTGACCCCGGTCATGATCCCTGTCATAGTCTCTGCGATCATCGCGGTAGTCTCTTCCGTGTTCATGTTCTCTGTAGCGCGGCACATAGACATCGCGGTACCAACGTTCTTGCACAAAATAGACTGGCTGGCCGCAGGCATTATAGTTGCCGCAATATTTACGCCAATTTTTTTGATGTCCAGGCGGTACGTATAAGTACATTGGTTCTCTGACGACGCCAACGGGTGCTGCATAGATCACTGTTGGCCTGCTATAAACGACTTGTGGGCCTGGTACGCTGCCTATATCAATGCGACCGTACATACCTGGCTGCGCGATGTTGATGGAGACGCCGATGTCCGCAGCAAACGCAGATCCGGTTGCTGCGATGATGGACGTTACTGACATCGCTAGTATAAATTTTTTCATCATTTCTACCTCATACGCCTTGCGGCAATATCTATACAACGTTACCCAAACACATCCGTTGACCTAATAACGATTGCTGCTTCTGTTATGTTAGATGAATAGACTGTATAAAGTTCCGTCCTAGATGCATTTGTATAAGAGACGCGCAATAAAAATGCAAACGGCGTGTAGTGCGAATGGTTCGCGCTACACGCCATAGAAGAGCAACATAGTAGTCGCTAAGCAATAAATTCGACTACTAAGTTCTCTAAATTAATAACAAATGCGTCAAAAATCAGTGCAGCATTTGACCAATTATTTTGGCATTAAAACAGTATCAATCACATTGATTACGCCATTAGATTGATACACGTCATACGTGCTGATATTGGCTGTGTTGCCGCTTTCATCCATCACTGCAATATTGTGTTTTCCGTTCATGGTGAACATCAATTTACCACCGCTTGCCGTTGGCAAAGTTGCTTTGCCGGACTGCTTGGTGATCTCGCGTTCGAGCGCCATAAAATCATACTTACCTGGCACCACATGGTAGGTCAAAATTTTTGTCAGTGTTGCTTTGTTCTCTGGCTTGACCAATGTTTCTACCGTGCCCGCCGGTAGTTTGGCGAAGGCTGCATTGGTTGGTGCAAATACGGTGAAAGGACCTTTGCTTTTCAGTGTATCTACCAGGCCGGCTGCTTTGACAGCCGCGACTAATGTTGTGTGATCTGCGGAGTTGACGGCATTGTCAACAATATCTTTACTTGGAAACATACTTTGACCACCGACCATCACGGTCATGTCAGCAGCATAGCTGGCACCGAACGTCATCATGGATGCTACGAACAGAATTGCTGGGCTAAATTTACGCATGTCTATCTCCTGAAGAATTACTTGTGCATGATTGCCTAATCATTTACGCGAGCAAGGATCAATCGGATTCAAGAAATAAAAAAATAAGTGATTTAACTCCATAAAAAAACGGCATCGTTACTCCAATAAAATTCAGTCGTTTTTTTATCGGAGATAGAAAATATCCATTTGAATTTCCTATCTGTTGATGGATATACTAGTGGAGAGTATATATTACTTGTCCAGGTATTATTTTGACAGTGAAGGGTTTTTTATAAAATTGATAGGGAGTATATTGAATTAACTGAAATTAATCTCAATTAAAAGAGCGCAAATTTGCGATGTATTTGAGCTCTAGTTGTCATTAATTAGCTGAGAAAAATGTATTCAGAAAAACAAAATCTAAGCACATTTTTTTAGCCTATTTTCGATAAAAATTTCTCAGTTTTACCAGGGCAAAAAATCACCTCGGTAATCTAAAAACTGCCCAGAATTTTCTGGCATGAGTTGATCAATTACTGTGAGCAGACGTGTCGCCGCGGTGGAAGGCGTTTGCACCTCCAGCCCCGTTTTACTGAATGGCGATGACAAAGATGTTTGTACCGTGCCCGGATGCAGCGCGACACAAATTGCTTCGGGCTGGCGTCGATTTAATTCTATCGCCGCGGTGTGCACGAGTTGATTTAAAGCGGCTTTAGAGGCGCGATAACTGTACCAGCCACCTAAGTGATTATCGCCAATGCTACCGACCTTGGCTGACAAAGTAGCGAACACCGATTTGCCTTCGCGCGGCAGTAGAGGGAGTAAGTGCTTCATCAGCAAAGCGGGACCAATCGCATTGATTGCAAATGATTCCATCATGTGTGCAGGATCTAGTTGTCGCCAGCTTTTTTCTGGTTGCATTCCATCGCGTTGCAAGAGTCCTGTTGCATCAATAATTAAGCGCGGTACGCCAACGCTTGCGATGTATTCCGCGCAGCTTGCAATCGAAAATTCTTCCAGTAAATTTAGTGCAGGAAAACTGCTACGGCTAAGGCCAATAACTGTTTTAAAAGTGCCGTTGTTTTCTAATGCAGACAGGAGCGCGCTGCCAATGCCGCCGGTCGCACCAATCACCACACAAACGCTGTCTTGTGGAAATGAATTCATCGTTATTTTGGGTCTGTAGTGACTTTTGTCGTTGATATGATCAACGTTCAGAAATCAACGTTCAGAAATCAAAATCGGTAAAACCTTGATCCCCGAACGCATTAATGTCACATGTCAGTGATTATCGTCACTTGGCTTAATCAGGCTTTTTTATTCCAGGCACTGCACCAGCCTTTGGCATTTACCTGCTTGCCACCGACTGCACCGCACACTGCCCACGCATCGGTACTTTTACCTTGGAATAATTGGCAGCCAGCGCAATTGCTGTTGGCGACTTTATTGGGATATTTTTTTGCATCGATTTTACTCGCATCGTTTTTGTAACCGAGTGCGGTTGCGATAGGATCACTTTCTTCCAAATGGACTGCTTGAGCTGACGCAATATTTGCAGTGCCTAACAAAATTGCAGTGGAAGGGATGGTAGTAAATATGAACTGCCGGCGGGTTGTCATAGTATTTCCTTTAAAAAGGGACTAAAAGTGTATAACTGAGTAAATCAATCAATTGAACAGTCGATAAATGAGGCAGCAATCTAAGTATGAGCAATCAATTGATGCGCTAATTTATCATCAAAAAATAATTCAAGTGAGCGTTACGTTGCGCCGTGTTACCAGTCGAAGATAAAAATTTCTATTTTATTGAACTGGATTTGTATTACTAATTTAGGCTGTTATCCGATTTGTGTCCAGAACTTGAATCGATATACTGTGATAATATCGGTTCATTGATGTGTCAATTGCAGTATTTACTGTGTATTTGTCTGAAGTGAGATTCAACCTGAACTGGGGGAAATTATGGCGTCCGAAAATAATATGAATGACCCACATGCGGCGACTTACCGCAGCGGTATTGCGGCTCGTTTGGCTGGTGTGCCGGTTGAAACCTTGCGGGTGTGGGAGCGCCGCTACAGCGTGGTCGGTCCGCGTTTGAGTGAACGTGGTCAGCGTTTATATTCGTCGACAGAAATTAAACGTCTCACTTTGATTAAGCAACTAGTCGATATGGGGCACTCAATCGGCTCCATCGCGTCGCTACCGACCGATGCGTTGATTGCCATGCGCAGCGCCGCCAGAACATTAGAAGCGCCGCCACGACTCGCTGGTGAGCTTGCCCGTGAGTTGCGGGTTGGATTGATCGGCCCGCTGGTGTCATCTCGTCGGTTTGAAGAAACCTTATCGGATAACGCGCTCAGAGTTGTGGGACGCGCCGTCAATGTAGTCGATGCTACCACCAACTTGCAAAACGTGCGAGCGGATGTCATCGTGATTGAGTTGCCGCTGTTAAATGAGGCGACTTTTGACACGGTGGCGGGTATCAAGAAGATGTTTGGTGCTAGTCAGGCGATTGTTTTGTATCGTTTTGCACCGAGTGCAGTGATTCGGCGCTTGCGGTCGGTCGGGCATGAAGTCGCACGCGCACCGTCAGACGCGATCGAAATTGAATCGCTTTGCCGTGCGCTGCTGAGATTGCCGCAGACGGAAGTAAAAATCGTCGTGCCTGCGAATGAACTAGGTGATCCGCCACCTCCAAGATTCGACGAGCACGCTTTATCTGAGTTAGCCAATGCGACCAACTTGGTGTATTGCGAATGCCCACGTCATTTAGTTGAGCTAGTCACCAGTTTGGGCAGCTTTGAGCGTTACAGTGCCGAGTGCGCCAACCGCAATGCTGATGATGCCGCTCTACATCGTGATCTTCAACAAACTGCCGGACATGCCAGAGCGATTTTAGAAAATGCCTTAGTAAGAGTGGCAATTGCGGAGGGTTTGGAATTGCCGCCGAGCATGAAAAGAGTTACGGAAGAGGCTGTGAGTTGAGTATTGAATTGAGCGGTGAGTTATTAAGTGCAGCGTCGCTTTTGGGTAAAGTTTTACTAGCGTTGAAAAACGGGCGTAGCACATTTAAATATGCTTGCTGAAACAATATACTCCCCGATATTTTTATCTAAATAAGCCGATTGTCCAGAGAATAATTGGACGATTAAAATATACTATAGGTAAGTATATTGATTTATCAGTTGAAGTCCAGACTAAATGTTGGATTTATTTAAAGAAATTTCGCAGACAGATTCCCTTCAATCAATCTGCAAAAAATCTAAAAATAAGTCCAGCCATTCAGCTAATAATTCAGGCTACTACTTGGTCTATCAATTAGTCGATCAATTAGTTGATCACTTAGTTAATCTAAGATTCAATCCTGGATGCCCTCAGTTCATCTACATGAACAAGTGATCAAACCAGTTATTGCATATGCCAGCCGTGGCTGACGGTAATGGATTGACCTGTCAGCGCATTGGAACCAAATGCGGCGAGGAATATCGCGGTTTGTGCAACGTCTTGTACCGTCGTAAATTCGCCATCGACGGTTTCTTTCAGCATCACGTTTTTAATCACTTCTTCCTCGGTAATGCCTAGTTCTTTGGCTTGTTCTGGAATTTGTTTATCGACCAATGGCGTGCGTACAAATCCCGGACAAATGACATTGGCGCGGATGTTATTTTTCGCACCTTCTTTGGCAACGACTTTCGCCAGACCAACCAGACCGTGTTTGGCTGCAACGTAAGGTGCTTTCAACGGTGATGCCTCATGCGAGTGGACCGAGCCCATGTAAATGACTGAGCCGCCTTTACCGCTGGCGATCATCGCACGCATGCAAGCGCGGGTGGTGAGGAAAGCGCCATCAAGATGAATGGCGATCAGTTTCTTCCAATTATCCAAACTCAGATCTACGATAGGGCTGATGATTTGTATACCCGCATTGCTGATCAAGATATCCACGCTGCCATAAGCGGCGACAGCATCTGCTACGCCTTTGTCCACTTGCGCTTCGTCAGTGACGTTCATCGCCACGGCCATTGCAGTACCGCCTGCTTGTTCGATTTCTTTGGCGGTCGCGGTGGCGGCATCCAATGCCATATCGGCGATTACAATCTTCGCGCCTTGCTTAGCGTATTCCATGGCGATTTCTTTACCGATACCGCTGGCAGCGCCAGTGATCAGAGCGACTTTATCTTTGAGTAACATGAGATTTCCCTTATTTGGATTGTTGCAAATAGTCGTACGCGACAGTGCCATACGGCAGCGTCAGGTCGGCCAGAATATGGACAGCAGATAGTATTTCCAGCACTGGCAGCGCTGCCACTGGCGCCAGTGCATGCGGACTTAAATCTAATGCGCCGGGTCCGCCCCAGGCGCCTTTGATGATGATATCGGTCAAGCTATATTGCACCAGTTCGCAGATGCGAGGTGTACCGTCCACGTGGGGAATAATTTTAAGCAAAAAGCTGGGCGCTGCCATCGATTTTTTGACCGCCTCCACATCCAGTTTGGTGTGCTTAAATCCCATCGTACCGGTTGCAACCCGCACATCACTGTAATCCAGCGTGCCGACCAGCGTATCTTTGTGGACTTTTAATTCTGGCTCGCCCAGTTTTTTAGGAAAGCCCCACAACTCGCGGCCAGCCGCAATCGGAGGATGATCATTGAGATACATGCTATGAACGTAGCCGCCTTCCACGCCATCCAGCGTGACGGGGATGACTTGTCCAGATTCACAATAATGGCCAAAGCCAGTGGAGTCTGGCATGTTGATAAATTCAAATTTGACGATCGGTTCCGTCATCTTTAGCGGCGCTGGAATCACTTTTTGTAAAAGCTCGGGATCAGTCCGATAGGTGATGATTAAAAATTCGCGGTCAGTAAAGCGATACGGTCCAGGCGGGAAAGCAGAATTGCTATATGGCATCGCAAACGCATTGCGACGGATTTCATCTTCGGTCATAAACGTAATCCTTGATGTGGTAAGTGAAGAGAGCGTGCACTGTTACAAAACTGAGTACAAAACTGAGTACAAAACTGAGTACAAAACTGAGTACAAAACTGAGTACAAAACTGAGTACAAAACCTATAGAGGATTTAGCTAATTCGTCAGCAGAATTGTCGGCCAAATCGTTAACCAAATCGCCAGCTATTTATCAAGGCTGGCGACTAACTTAATCCATCACTATAAGCTGATTTCATATGCTACATCTGTACGACAGAGCACATATTATCCAGTTCATTAATTTTACAAATGTTACTTATAGAGTGGATGCTCAGTTTGGGCTTAATTTGTACTGGACGTCATACCGTTGACATAAGCGGTGAATAAAATCGGCCTCTTTTGAGGAGATACCCAAGATGAAAACCAACGAGCCAACGCAAGACGCGCTTATACAAAACACAGAGTCACCAAAAAATCTGAGCCGTCGTGGCTTCGTCATTAAAATGTCATCCGTCGCAGCAGTAGTCGCCTCTGGCGGTGTATTGACTGCTTGCGGCGGCTCTAATGCGGATGTTAATTTAGAGCAGGCATCATTCAACTACGGCATTGCCAGCGGCGATCCTTTATCTGACCGGGTAATTTTATGGACCTATGCAAAAGTATCTACCGACGCATCGGTGGATTTGCAATGGCAAGTAGCGACGGATGCGACGTTTTCTACCATCGTTTCTTCCGGTAAAACAACCACGACAAAAGATACAGGCTTTACCGCAAAAGTTGATGCGACCGGACTCAGCCCCAACACAGAATATTATTACCGTTTTATCGCTGCCAATAACAGCGTATCGGCAGTTGGACGTACCCGCACTTTGCCTGTCGGGAATGTGTCAGAAGTCAAGCTAGCCGTATTCTCTTGCAGTGATTACCCTGCCGGCTATTTCAACGCGTATGACTCCGCAATCTCATCCGGCGCGCAATTTTCTTTGCACCTAGGCGACTATATTTACGAATACAAAGACGGCGTTTATCCTCCGGCTGCCACTGCGGTCACGGCGCGTATTTCTGCACCTGCGAATGAGGTCGTCACCCTCGCCGATTATCGTGCCCGTCATGCCTTACATAAAGCCGATCCGTATGTCAAAGCACTGCATGCCCGCATGCCAATGATTGCGATTTGGGATGACCACGAGTTTGCCAATAACGCCTACATGGATGGCGCAGAAAATCATGATCCAGTCACACAAGGTCCATGGGCGGCGCGCAAAGCTGCAGCGAGTCAGGTTTATCACGAATGGATGCCCATCCGTACACCGGATCCGACCAATTTGTTAAAGATTTATCGCTCTTTTGATTTTGGTAATTTGTTGTCGCTACATATGCTGGATACCCGCATCATCGGTCGTGAGCATCAGCCAGACCGCACTAATGATGCATCAGGTCGTGACATCGCTGATCCGGCGTTTTTGCCATATGCGTTCAATAAGAATAAGCAGTTGATGGGCGCCACTCAGCAAGCTTGGTTGGACACCCAAATGACCGCATCCAAGGCGACTTGGCAAGTGCTGGGCAATCAAACGGTGATGGGGCGTATTCAATTGCCAGCATCTGTGCTGTCGACGAATCTGAGTACCGCATCTGTGACGGCTTATTTGACAGCAAAAGCGACGCCAGTTGCATTGCAAACTCAAGCACAAAAGGATTTGCTGGACTTGAGTAAAAATCCAAAAATTTCCTACAATTTTGATAATTGGGAAGGCTATCCCAACGCCCGCGATGCGCTGTTCACGTCTGCCAATAAACTCAAAGCAGCGAATAAGAAATTTTTGGTGTTATCCGGTGACAGTCACAACGCTTGGTTTAATAAATTAACTTTGCCGGATGGCACGCAAGTTGGCGCAGAGTTTGCGGGGATGTCGGTGACTTCATCAGGATTTGAGGGCGTTTTCCCGCCAGCAGTGGTGCCGCCAGCCACCTTGGCTGGTACGATCAAAGCGCTGGTCGACGACATCAACTATATCGATACCTCACGTCGTGGTTATATGCTGATTACCGTCAATCAGAACGTGGCAAAAGGGGATTATATTTACGTCAGTTCGGTCACTAGTTCGACTTACACTACATCGACCGATACTCTGACTTATGCGGGTTAATACGGCCGCTTAAATTGGATAATAGTGCAGGTGGCAGCAATGCTGTTTCACCTGCACTGATCTGTACTGATTAGCCGATCTAAAAGCTAAAGCGCTGCCGGCGTTTTGATATACGCTTTCCACAAATTCTGAAATTGTCCGCCGTCGGTAAGGATCGTTGTCTGGTTGGTCGCACCTGCGCTAAACACAACACCAACGCCGCCAACTTTGGTAAATTCTGCCGGGTGAGTCAGTATGTAATGCACACGATTATCACGGTAATGCCCAGGCGTACCGCCAGGTGTAGCCGAAGGCACGCCCATCGGCATTTGCCACCACAGCACAGGCAAACCGCCGATACCCTGCTGGATAATCGAGACGCCACTCAGGTAGTCATGGAAGTTGGGTGAGGTCAAATTGGACTCGTCCCAATACAGTGCCGCAGTTGAATGATTGCACTCGCTTGGCGATGGCAAAACCTCATAGCAACCTGCATCACGGTCTATCGTTTGTTCCACAATGAAGTCTGCTTTGGCTGCACCTATCTTAGTCATAAACTGCGCTACATCCGCTTCTTTACGACCAAAGATCGATACCGGAAAACCGACCAATGCTTTCGGCGCATATAGACGCGCAAGCGTTAACATGCAGCCAGCAATACCAACAGCGTCATTTGTCAGTGCAGAGCATTCAGGCATAATTGTCACTTGTGCAGAGAGTTTGGTCGGGTCGCCACCAGGCGCCTGGCTTTGCACATAACCCCAAAAATCTGGCTCTAAATTGACCAAGGCTGGACCATCAAATTTCTTTAATTCAGTGAACAGTAATTTTGTCTGCGCCCAATATTTCGTCATAAAGTTGGCATCCGTCAAACCAGATAAATTGCCATCTCCATTTTGTGCCATCTGGTACAAAGTAAACATCGGCACAGCACCAATATTTTTTGCATTAGTTGCCGTGATACCGACATATGCACCACTAGGCAGATTCCAGCTAGGCCATGCGGTATTACCGACGCCAACCAAATACTGATCATAAATATCGGGTGTGATTGATTGTGCTTTGATATCTGTGGTCGACATGCCCGAGCCAAGGCCGATCAGGAATTGTTTTGGCTTCCCCATTTTTTGCGCCAAAATCGCCGCGACCGAGTCAGGTAAAGGCGTAACAGGCGCTGTCGGCACTGTTGGTGGTGTTGGGGTAGTTGGCGTAGTCGGTGGGGTAGGGGTGGTCGGTGTCGTTGGCGTAGCAGGCGGTGTCGTTGCAACAGAGCCCGATGACGCCGTATCTGATCCGCCACCACCGCCACAGCCAGATAAAACCGAGATTGCTGTGAGCAATAAAATAAGCCGGGAAGAAGTCATCATGATGGGTGTGCAATAGAAAAATTTTTGTAAATGACGCCAAGCGTCAACCGACGGAATGTTGATCGTATTCGGCAGATTCTACTGAACAAGCAACGATTTAGCACAACAAAATCTGCATCCTTATGGCGTAGTGATATGCGGTTATTGAATATCATTGGAAAATATGGTTAATAAAATAAAAACTGACGCAAAAGCACTCCAGTTTTAATGAAATGATTTTGTGTCAGTTTTTAAGATTTTCAACAGCTCGTACAAAACAGCACAAAAAGGTAGTAAAAAATCACTAAGCCGAGGTAACCATCAGATCATCAGAGATTTTTCTAATGGCTGCCTCAGTGACTACCTCAGTGACGAACTCAATGAGTGATTTGAAAACTTACTTGGTTTTTGGTGGCGTTGCTGGAACATCCAGATTGGTGTTCAACTCCCCCGCTTTGCCTGCTGCTTTGGTTTCTGCTTTTACTTCTGCGCGGGTTTTACCTGCACTTTTATCCGTTTTTGGGATAGGATCTAAATCCAGATTTTTGGTCGCTGTGCCAGATTTGACGGCGGCTTTAGCTTCTGCCTTGACCTCAGCGCGTGTCTTGCCGCTGGTTTTATCTGCTTTGACAGGGATAGGATCTAAATCTTGATTCTTATCTAACTCGCCGGATTTTCTGGCAGCTTTGATTTCCTCTTTTACTTCGGCTTTAGTTTTTCCTGTTGCGACGCTTGCAGATGCACTGGCAGTTGCGCTCTGTGCATATGACGTGCTCGCCAACATGATGAGTGGTAAGGCCAATGGTAAAACGAACAATGAGAGATGCTTTTTCATTTTTGAGGCTCCTTAGGTATTGTTATCGGATAAAACAAGATGTGAACCGGATACGCCATTACTTGATGTTGCAAAGTGATGTTGCTCTTTATATCCTGCCTACGTCAATTCTTATGTGCGCTAGATCACCTTAAGATGAAAAAAATTGAGGATAAAAATGTTCTTAAGACGGAAATTTGTACAAAATACTCCTTAAAAAATCTCATCAAAAATGTCTGCTGTCGACAGTTTTCCGAGTTCTAATTACTTACTCTATATTTGTTTTTAGACATGTATATAAATATACTCACAGTGAGTATATTTATATCGTCCAATTAATCATTGGTCAATATGGTGTTTTTAATAAAAATAAAGGGGAGTATATAAAATTACCTTTAACTAACTGACACTGGCGATCTGCGCGGCTACTTGCATCGCTATGATGAATGTTTGCCTCACTCATCATCTATGGTCAATCTGCGATAGGTTTAAGCAAAGCTAATGTGTCTGTTTTTGCACTATGTTGTTTTAGAAGGCTCAGATTTCTCATTGATGACCTTATCGTGATGAGCTAAACAGATTAGCCCTAAGTGATATTTACTTAGGCTCACTACACTTATTTATACTTACTTACACTTAGCGGCACATAACGCCGCTCCCCCGTTGCAGCCTGGTAGAACACTTGGGTGAGTGCACCGGTTTCTGGATCGATAAACTCTTCGTCAGTTTTTTGCCATTCACCTTTATCTAAATCTGTGATTGTGGCGGTTGGTCGATAGCGCCATTTTTCCAACAACAGCGCGGCCAACAAAATCACTCCCCAAAGGGTGACGGGCAATGCATGCGCGTTGCCGGCCAATATAAAAACCAGGCCTGTGATCGTCATTAACGATCCGACGAACAATAATGTGGTGCGTAACATTAGGTCAACACTCCCTAGTTTTTCTCAATTTTCTCAACAATGACCGCTGTGCCGTAGGCCACGATTTCACTCATGGTCTGACCGATTTCGGAGGAATCAAACCGCATCATCACAATTGCATTACCACCCATTAGGCGCGCATTTTTCACCATGCGGTCAACCGCGTGGCGACGCGCTTCCTCCAGCAAGGATGTGTATTCTGTAATCTCACCACCAATAATGGAGCGCAATCCCGCCATGATGTTGCCACCTAATCCTCGGCTGCGGACGACCACGCCGAACACTTGCCCTTTGACTTCCAGCACACGGTAGCCAGCGATATTTTCTGTGGTGGTGATTAACATGATGTTCCTTTATTGGTGGGGGAGCCCGCACTGTAACTTGCCAAACAGTTCTCTAAAACGGTAATCCACGCACGGAATTACCATCTGATGACTACCGATTTACCATCAATCTGGCATGTGCCAATTTGATGGCGACACGCTAGGATGTTACTTGCACGCCTTTCCAAAAGGCGATAAATCCAGCGATTTGTTTGGCGGCGTCTTTGGGCGTTCTATACAGCCAGGCGGCGTTCTCATTGATCTTTCCATCCACCTCAAGGCTGTAGTAATCTGCCGTGCCTTTCCAGCCGCAGACAGTATGATGGGCGCTGTTTTTTAGGTATTCAGCATTTACTTTGTTTGGCGGAAAATAGATATTGTTCTCGACAATCTCAACTTCCTCGTCCGTCGCTTGAGCGATGATCGCTCCGTTCCATATTGCTTTTGGCATGATCGGGCTTCTTTCCTTGGAGTGAAAAATGCATCATACGCCTTACGCTTTACCCGTGTATTGGATGCTTAATGACGTTCTCAGTTGGTTACATTAGTTACATTGCTGCATTCACTATAGCGCCGCTAATGTCAGTTACAAGCTAGCTAAGATTGTTGATTGTCTTTTGACGAGTAGTTGAATATGATGTTTCCAGACGGTATTCTGTGAATGATTATTTATTTATCCCCCGATCCAAAAATTGGATTAACGAATATACAAATTACTAACAGTTAAGTAACTCAGTTAGTCCGCATATTTACGGTATTACTTTTGGGTGATAACAAGCTATGTTTTTATCGAAGCAAGCATCGCGGCCAAAACTTGCCACCTTATTGACTGGTGGTGTCAGCATTGTTGTGCTGTGCACAGTCCTGTCGATGTTAGTTCTGGTAGACCATTTCGCAGATAATTATGCGCAAAAGCAGGCCGAACAGCGCTTGCAACAACTCTCCTGGCAAATGCGGGATGAGCTAGACCAGGTGATGCAAAAAGCCGTCGGCGATGTTCAACTGCTGTCGCAATTAAATCAAATTAAAGACGCAAAAGATCCAGGCGATATTCGTAACATTGTCGATACACTACAAACGACTTTTCCATCTTATGCCTGGATCGGTTTCGCGGCACCGGATGGCAAAGTCATTGCTGCGACTAAGGGTTTGTTAGAAGGTGCGGATGTCAGTCAGCGTCCTTGGTTTCAACAAGGCCAAAAAGGGCTCTACGCTGGAGATTACCATCCCGCCTTATTGCTACAAAAGCAGATGCCCTACAGTGCAGATCCCTGGCGTTTTGTGGATGTATCTATCCCTATCCATTCATCTGATGGCACCTATCGCGGAGTTATCGGCGCGCATTTAAGCTGGGGCTGGGCGCGTGAAATGGCGCGGACTTTATTATCACCGGTGAACCAACAATATTCTGCCGAGATTATGGTCGTGCGTGAGGACGGCACGGTCATTCTTGGACCCAAAGGCATGGAAGAAAAGAAGATTAAATCTACCAGTTTGACGCAATCACGATCTGGCAAAAGTGGTGCCACGGAAGAGAAATGGGAGGATGGGCAAGAATACCTTACCGGTTATGCTCTTACCGGCAACCAGCGAAATTATCCCGCATTGAAATGGAGTATTTTAGTACGCCAGCGCAAGGATCTTGCCATGGCAGCACTGCGCAATCTAGAACACGAAATTTTGTATTTAGGCGGTGTGCTAGCGCTGATATTAGCCTTTATTGCGGCAATGATGGCGCGTCGTTTGTCATCCTCTTTAATACAATTAAGTTCATCAATAGAGCGCCGCGGACAGCATCGCACCTTGGAATCTATACCCATCGTCAATGGATTCCATGAGGCACATCTTTTATCTGTGACTCTGGCCGATATGGTAAAAAAAGAAGGGCAGTATTTAGCCGGAATCGAACGTGCCAATGAGAGTCTTGAATCCACAGTCGCTGAACGCACGCGTGAAATTGAGACTAAGGCTAATGAGCTGGAATTGTCTTTGCAACGTCAGCGCAGCGCGCAAAGTCGCTTGCAGGCGATTACTGACAATCTTCCCAGCATCATCACGTTTATGGATACACAAGAGCGCTATTTATTTGTAAGCGCTTTCGTCACTACGGAGTTTGGTGTCAAGCCTGAGGAGCTGATGGGCAAGACTTTGCGAGAGGTAGTTGGCAACAAATTTTACGCAGGCTTAGCAACATATGTGCAAAGAGTATTAGCTGGTGAACGTGTCAGTTTTGAGGCCGAAGGAACCATCAATAATCGAGTCTATTATTATCAATCTATTTACGTACCGGCATTGAATGATGCGGGTATTGTAGAAGGATTTTACGCGATGAGTTTTGATATCGCCGACCGCAAACGGGTAGAGATGATGAAGAACGAATTTGTCTCAACCGTTAGCCATGAACTGCGCACACCCTTAACCTCAATCAATGGTGCTTTGCGTTTGGTTGCAGCCGGAGTTGCTGGCGAAATTCCGCCTAAGGTCAAAGAATTGACGATAGTTGCAATGCGTAATACAGATCGTTTACTGCGCTTGATCAACGATATCTTGGATATGGAAAAAATTGCTTCCGGCAATATGGAGTTCAACCTCAAATTAACTGTAAGCCCTCCATAAACCCCAGATAGCGAGCAGATTTCGTGATTTTTATCGATTTTCGTTCAAAGGTGTGATTCAGGAGAGCTGGCTTAATTTT
>NZ_JBEONP010000049.1:0-35550 GCF_040544435.1 Undibacterium sp. GrIS 1.2 | reverse complement strand
ATTGGGTCGTGGCTCATGCCTTCTCCTTAACTTTGAAACGAAGGAGTGTGGCGCGTTCATTTCATCATTGCTAGATGGTTGCGTCGGACGCTTACACTCTTTGAAATTGGACGCATGCACATAAGCATCCAGCCACGCCGCTTCGAGCGCCTTCATAAATGCGAGCCGGCGATAGTTCCGAACGATGAACTCAAGGCTTTCCGACGGAATATAACCATGGAAGTTGTCACCACTCGCGATGGCCGCTTGCACATTGCTCGCGGCCAGTGCAGTCAGCCCCGTGAAGTCGAGCCCATCCGTTGGGGACCCGGCCTCCACTAAACCGCCCCTCCGGCACGTATAGCGGGACCGATCATGCCAGTGCCTCATCAAGCTCGCCGGGCAGCGCGACGACATTTTCCGCGCTGAACCAATCCGTCAGCTTGGTCATGGCATTTGGGCTCAGAAACTGTGTGAAGAGCAGCGCTAGGCGAACCTTCGGCCGAGAGCAAGCGACGTAGAAAAGATTTCGATTATTTTCGTAAAACTCCAACTTGTCGGCCGGTGGGCCGGCGTCGCTCCATGCGAGCATCTGGGCGAAATCGTACTTATTCCAGCCTCTGCCGACGACCACAAGGACATTCTCAAACTCGGCGCCCTTCACGCCATGTTTCGTTGCAAACGGCGTATGGCCATCAATGAATCGGTCTAGCGCTATAACCTCAGCGTAAGAGACGGCCCGCAGCTTGCGCAACTGGGTGACACGCCGTGACTCTCCCTCGACAGGTTCAGGCCCCGTTTCCACCAGCCTTCTTTCGCGTTCCTCCACCGCCTCGGGAAGCCGCATGTGTGGCTGCGCAGCGATAAAGTCGATCACCTCACCAATCGATCCAGAAAGCCGTAGCGCGATCAACTTCACCATCGCGTCAGCCCATGCGACCTTGTCCATGTGCTTGCGGATACGCGGCATGCCCGCGCCGAAGCACTCGAACATCTCGCCGTAACGCCGCGCTTCGAACGCCCCGCAAGCCGGTTCAAGCTGGTCGGTCAGAAACTTGATATGGGGATCATCTTTCTTCAGCCAGGGGTCGTTGAACTGACCGTAAATCGGCGGAACGCTCGCGTATCCCTGTTCGCGGGCCAGAACGCTATGGCTGAGCATGAGTATCTTCGTCTTCCCAACTGCGAAATCCCAGCCCTCGCCGCTGAGCCGTCTCTTGATGTGACCGAAATAGGCTCTGGCCGCGTCGGCGCTGGTATCGCCTGTCCAGTGGCCGCCGCCCTGTCCCGTGCGCCTGACTCCTGGCCATGCATTGGTGTGGAATACGCGCGCTTCGCCTGGCGCGTCAGGGTCACTCACCATCTGCGGCAGATCGGGGCGCATACGATTCAGCATCTGCACGATCGGGGCCACCGAGCGGAAATTGGCGTTCTTGTCGATTACCTCAAGCGCGGCATGCTCAACCGAGCCGCATCCGTCGCCATAAATTTTCTGCCAATGATCGCCGAACAACCCAATCAGTGGCCCTTCGCCTCGATCGAGAAACCAAATCTTAAGTGCGTCAACAAACGCTGCGTCGGTGTCCTGGTACTCGTCAATCAGGAGCACCGGGTAACGTGCGGTTAGCACCGCCCGAAACTTGGGCAGTGCCATGACGTGAATCATCAGTGCAAGCACATCCTCATGCCGGATCGTGACCTGCTCTTCCCCCACGCTTGGGAAGCCAAGCTCATAGTGCACCCGTCGAGCGCCGATGCCACCAGTTGGCACCAACCTCTCCGCCCATCCGGGCAATCCGGGCACAATCGCGCGCAGGGTCGTCTGAAAATCCTGCAGGATTGACCAGCAAAAGCCATGGACGGTCTCTGACCGCACCGCCGGATGTGCTCCGATACGCGAAAGTATCTCGTCCTTGGCGACGTTCGTGTATGTGATGCAACCAACCTGCTGACGCTGGCGAAGAAGCTCTGAGCCGCGTTGGTCAATCAGTCGGCGAAGCGCCTTGTCGAGCGAATAGGTTTTGCCCGCACCGGCGCCTGCCTCCAAACGAAAGCTCCTCCCCTCGTCGAGGCAAAGGAACATCCGTTCAAGTGCGACGCGGCCGGCGGCATCGGCGGGACTTTCGACACCATCAGCCATTCTCGCCTTCCTCAGCGACATTCAGGGCGACACCGACCACTTCGGCAACGATTGCGACAGCGACAGCGGGTGGCGGCTCCAGGGCGGCAAGGTTGCCGTGAGCCAACCAGCGCAAGCCCTCCGAAATGTAGCGGGGCACGTTCCAGTCCGTGTGCTCGATAGCGTGCTCCAACGCAAACGTCGACTTTTTCTGCTCTGCGGCGTGCTCATAGGCGAGTTCCGCAGCATCCCCATCGCCAAGTGGAAAGCGGCCGGGGTTTGCAAGAATGAACGCATCTTCAAAGCTACGCGCGCACGGCCCGCCGTCTGTCTCGGGGATTTGGTAGGCGAGCCGGCGAACGCCGACCATCTTTTCGACCGACGTCTTCGCCAGCAATGCGGCTGGCGAAACATCATTTTCGAACCAAGCCTTGATGCAGCCGTTGCTCGTGAATTCGCCCCCCCGCAACGGGCACTGCCACGCGCTTCCCTTTCTCGTTGGCTTTCACGACGTCGATGTCGGTGATGATCAGTGTGCGTAATTCAAGGAAGGTCAGAAGATCAAAAAAGCGGTGCGCGTAAGCGCCCCCGACCTCCATCACCGTTAAATATTGGCTCGCCAGTTGTGGCTCGCCGGCAGCGGCGGCGTCAGTCTTGCGAATCATGGACGGAAGCAGGAGCCGCTCCGAGGTGCCCTCGATGAGGACGGCCTTGTCGGCGAAGAACAGATCACACCGAGTCAGTGTCAGATACTGGTGCAAGAACTCCCGGTCGGGCGCTGGCGCGTCGCCCATTCCCTGTCGCAAATCTTTAATAACCGACCGGCGTAGGCCTTCGCCATCCGGCACTGACAGGAAATAGCGCATGGATTCGAAACGTGCTTCGTTCGCCATGTGCGGTGAATGGGTGGACACGACGAACTGCACCGGCCAAGGCCGGTTCTCGTTGAGCTGCGCCACGAACGCGCTCGTGATCTGGTCGAGCTGGCGGATGAAGACCTCCTGCATTTGCGGATGCAGATGGGCCTCCGGCTCCTCGATGAAAACTAGATGCACCCCAGCCGCCGCCGGGGTCGCCTGATACTCGCGAAAGAAACGCAGCAACTGCAGGAGCATATAAACGAGGTTGCGCACCCCGAGGCCGTTGTATGTCTCGGGCAATGTGACGCCGTTCACACCCAAATAGCGAACCTTGGTGTGGTCATTGAGCAGCTTATCAACATCAAAGCTGGTTTCGGTAACTAGGCCGGGGTCGGCTAACCCCGGATAGCCGAAAAGATCGAACGTGGGCAGCAAGGAAGTCAGCTTCGCATTAAAGCCGGCATGCAGGTCACCCTGGATCTGCTCCACCGCCGCTTTCAACTGTTCGGCAGTCGTGCGTTTTTCCGGATCAAGTGGATCAGTCAATGCCGACTGGAAGAGCACTTCGACGACTTTGCCGAGCACATCGCGCTCGCGGTGGGTGTCATCGTCCAATCCCCGCTGCGCGTTAATGAAGCCACCGCGAACCAGCGCGGTGAGCGTCTTCGGCTCTAGGGTCTTGCGATTGGTTGGATCGTTAGGATCGACCGCCTCAAGTGAGGATGCATAAGCGCCCGGCAACCGGCTCCCGAGCGCGCGAAACAGAGTGATACGGTCGGCGGCCATATCTTCGCCGGCCGCGACGATCCCGGCGAACAGTGCTTCGATTGCCGTCGATCGCGGACCAAAAGTCAGAACCAGCCGCGCCTCTGAACAGTCTGGATTGAGATCAATGATGCAGTCGCTGAGCGGCCCTAAATCGGGCGCATCTACATCATAGGAAATGTCGAGGGTGATTCTGATCGACGGGAGGTGTCCGAGCACATCGGAGGCATCTGCGTCGGCCCGAAACGCAGCGAATGCTGTCCAAAAGCATTCATGACAGCCGAGGGAGAAATCCTCCAGCCGAAATGTCAGAGTCCGTTCGGAAAGGAGCCGACGGAACAGCTCAGCTATTGATGTCTTGCCGCTGTTGTTGCGGCCGACGATCAGCGTCGTCCGCTCTTCTAATCCTATCGCGACATTCCGCAGGAGTCTGAAATTTTCAATCTCTACATGCTTGATGCGCATTTAATTTTTCTCCCCAATCCCATGTCTATGAAGCCAGAGGATTTCAGATCATTAGACCGACGGCACAATGACATTATTTCGATTAGACCTCGATGACGATCTGCTGCGCGATCACGTTGTACAGATCGACTTCCATCTGTTCGGTCCGAATCGACACGATCAGGCTGTAACGAGCCGGCAGGTCGTAACGCTCCAGCGCGGGCCGCGTGCGCCACCATCCGGCCGATGGGTACACCGCAATGAAGCCTCGACTGGCGAGTTCGGCGGCAGTCCCCTCCCAAACATCCTGATGCAAGGAGCCTCGGTGGCGCTGCCGATCGCCCAAGTACCAATTTGGATCTTTTGGGTTGACCGGGTCGCCATCATCTTCCCGCTCAGCGGCGGCATTGACCCGTGCAACAAAGTCCTCCGTGGTCGCATCGAGCGGGCGCTGAACATCGAAACGCAAACGGTGCGACGGATAGTGGAACTTCGAAGCAGTACCGCGCGCGGAAGGATTAGGTTCAATGAAATACGACAAGGTGACGCGCATCTGCACCTTGGCGTTCTGCAACGCCTCCAATTGCTCTTTGGGCCACGGCAGTGCATGCAAGTTCATGTCGCGGCTCACGATCCCTTTCTTTTTGTCCTTCACATAGGGATGGACCAAGTCTTCAACGACCAGGGTCAGCGAGTTGCTCGCGCTCCACTGCGCACGCTCCAGATCAGGCGTACCCCACCCGCAGTGGCGGATCAGGTCGACATAGTCGTTCTTGTTCACCGGCCGATTGACGGGCAGATACATCCCCCGCATCGCGTCGCTCCATTCGGCAGAGTGGACGATCAGGGCACGAATCGTTTCCGGACGCAGTGCGGGATAAGCACTCATGAGCTGTGCCGCCATCCGCGCGCACAGGGCCGAAGCGGCGCTCGTCGCATTGGTCGTCGTCAGCAAGCGCTCGTCCGGGCGATGATGCGTGGTGAGCAAATTGAGGCTCGGCATGCCCGCAGCGCCGAACGCATCCCGACTGACATTGCCACCCTCCAACACCACGTCGGGCTTCAGTGGCCAAGCACCGTCCCAAGTCCGTGAGGTCGTGGTGTAGGGGCTCAGCCCACCTTCCGCAGCAATGGCCTCAACGGCAGCATCTTCGGTATCAATCTTTTCGGTACATGCACCCACGGTAATGGCGTTCCACGCCTGCCCAGGATCATGGACCAAGTTGGTCGACAAACTGGCGGGATAGGTCATCCAGGCATCGTGCTGATTGGTATTTCCTGCCGATAGGATAAAGAGCCTGGGAAACTGTCCGGCCCCGTCAGCATCAGCCGCCAATCTATCCACAGCGGACGACCACGACGATGGACGGCCGCGATCTCGATAGTCCGAAGCGGTCACGGCCGATGTGAAGACACGACGGCGCAGTGGCGCTGCAATCTCCGGGCGGCTTACCCCTTCGGCGAACAGATAAGCATGATGCTTCGCAGTGCCTGGATTAGCGCCATCATTTGGCGTGAGCTTGACCGACTCGATACGGTGCTGTGTGCGAAAAAAATCATTGGCCCCGAGCTTGTCTGTCAGGTCACCGTGTGCCACCAGACCGGCTAACCCGGTGCCGTGATTTGCCCGGTCATCTACACCCCACCCCGGTTCGACCGTGTGCAGATCGCCGCCCGCCAACAAAGGGGCCAGCAGGGGATGACCACGGTTGACCCCCGAGTCCAGCAGACAGACGTAGGGAACCTCATCACCTTCGCCTGCAAATTGCGTGCGGTCCACCAGGTCATTCACCCATTGCCGCTGCTCGTCCACGCCCATGCCGTCAAAGAATTCAGCCGTATCCTTGGCCCTGCGCAGTTCCGCCACGCAGTTGAGCGTCATCACCGACGCGGAGAACTGCTCTTGTGAGCCGTACATCAGCAAGACCGTGCGTTCCGGAAAATTGGCCTGTGCAGGGCCAACGACGCAACCGGCCAGCTCCGCGACCTTCTTAAAATCCGCCACCACATTCTGGCGTTGGCCGACTGCGCGCGCTGGAAGCCAGACCTCCCACCAGAATGCTGCGGCCGGGTCTGCGGGTAGCAGCGCGGGATCGTCCGTCCACAGGGCACGCAACTCCGCAACACGAATCGATGCAATAGTGTCGAGCAAGGGGCGGTGGTCGATGGCGTCGCCGTTCTTGTTCTTCTTTTCTTCGAGGTATGCAGTTAAGTACTTCTCAAAATGCTCTAACTGCCCATCGGGAACAAACACGTTGGCGAAAGTGATATCACCTTCCTTGCTAACACTAAGCAGTTCGATTTTCTTTGTGCTGTTCGCAAGGCTCTCAAAGGCCAGCTCGACCTCGGGTTGGCTGACAAACTGGATCTGCAAGCCCAGCCCGCCTTCCAGTCCTTGCTGCTGCTGCGCGGCGATCGTGGCGGCGGCAACCGGCTTCAATGCAGTGAGCTGGTTCCGAAGCGATTGGCCATGCTGTTGTCGAGGCAGTTCAGGCACGGTCTTACGCCCACCCCCATTGGGTGTGTGCGCCGTGAACGCAAGCGGTTTGGCCGTGTTGTGCAGTACGAGGTGCGGACGCTTATCGTGAGGTTGATCCGGCATGGCTGGACGTTGTCTTATTGTTATTTGCCAGCTTTTGGCTGAGCTGTCGGCGCTCCAGCAACGCGAGACTCAGACGTTCTTGCGTGGTGCGTTCTTCGTCATGCATAACCGCTTCTTTAATCGCATCATCTACGGCGCGGCGGATCTCAGCGTAGCTGAGCCCTTCGGCTTTAGCGGCCAGTACCTTAAGCGGGAACGGTTTAGGTACGAAACCGCCCAAACGCGATCGAATTAGTTCGCCCGCCTGCGCCACTGTCGGGAGGTGATATTCGATCATGTCGTCGAAACGACGGAATAAGGCGTGGTCTAGAATTTCCGGATGGTTGGTTGCGGCGATGATGAGACTGTTCGACTCGTCGTGCTCGATCATCTGCAGAAAGCTGTTGAGCACACGCCTAATCTCGCCGACATCGTTGGCTAGCCCCCGCTGCGATCCGATCGCATCGAACTCATCAAAGAAATAGACCCCACGCACCTCGGCAATCGCATCGAAAACCTGACGCAGCTTCGCAGCGGTCTCGCCCATGAATTTGGTGATAAGCGCGTCCAACCGCACCAGGAACAAAGGAACGCCCAGCTCGCCGGCCAGCACCGATGCCGTCATCGTTTTGCCCGTACCGGGAGGCCCCACCAAAAGCAATTTGCGACGCGGCGACAGGCCATGCTCACGAATACGCGCGAACAGGCGCTGCTCCTTCAAGATGCGGTGCAGTTGCTCCGATGCCTGCACATCAAGCACCATGTCCGCAAGCCGATTCTTTGGGTAAGTTACACCGAGCAGATTGGCGAGTTCGCCGCGCGGTCGGGCAAGTGGAACCAGCTTGCCTGGTTCGCCCGGTACCACACGGGCCTTCGCTGCATCGATCATATCGCGCAGTTCTTCCGCCAGTTTTCCGTGCCCGACCTTGGCTTCGTGGGCGGCCACTTGCATGGCGACGGAATAAAACTGACCGTCATCCCGGCTGATATGGGACTTCACCAGAGCTTTCAATTGTTCCGCGCTAGCCATGCCGTCCCTCCCTTGAAGTATGTGCACAAGCACGTCCGAGGAGACTCTCCCCGTCGATGCCAAGCAGCGAGCCCTTCATGCGGCCACCGTAATGCCGGCGGAATCGGTGCAGCGTGCAGGTCGAATCACTATCTCGACGTGCTGGTCGAGCGATACGAGCGCCTGCATTAGACGCTCAAGGGAAATGTTCTGGAGCTTATAGCGCCGAACCTGGGACACCTTGGGCTGCGTCATACCAATGATGGCGGCTACTTCGGTCTGGCTGAGGTCGCGCTGGTCGATTAGGTCATTGATCTTGACAGCGAGCACGGCCTTCGCGGACAACTCTTCTCCGCCGTCGATCCCCAGATCGACAAGCACGTTGTCCGTCCCTGTATGGTTTTCGCTGCTTCGCATCATGATCTCCGGCTTAACCCACGTGAGGCAACCATATATTTTGGCCGCGTTCAGAGCAATTGGCGCTCTTCTTGCTGTAAATTATATCCGTCCGGGTATAGCCTGACAAGCATAACGTGATTAAACATATGCAGGCGCGGACAACCTTGTTGTTCACTCAGACTAGCCGTTATAGCGTCGGTCAGGTAGAAAGCACCCGATGACGATTTTCCGTTCTAATTTGTCCGCATCGAAATTCGACAAAACAGCAATATTTACTGTGCAGTGAATTTTGTTGACCGACGCCGGGCGTCCCGGCGTTGCCGCCGTCGGGCTCGCGGGCGTTGCCCCGCGCCTCGTGCCGAGTCACGGCCATTCGGCATTGATCCCTGACGCCTCCGGCCCTTTGGGCCTGCGCGCGCCGCTTGCCGTTAAGGCGGTGAAGTGTGTGGGGTGGTCTTGCTGTTCCCTTCAATGTACCACGCCGTTCTCGCCGTCAAGGGCTGCGCGTGCTCTGCACGCTGGCGTCCGTGCGGCCGTCTGCGACCCCTGACTGCTTGCGCTGCGGCGTGTTCCTCCGGTTCAAGGCAATTCCGCCCGATTCGGACAGGAGCACGATCATGTCGCAACTTACTCATTCTCTCGATTCTTCCCTTCTCATTCGCGATGTCACAGGCGACTACCGTCCTGCCAACGCCGACGAGGTGTTGCTGGCTGCGCAGCGTGTACTCGCAGGACAAATGCGCGACTGCGAAGTCCTGAACTCGCCGCAGGTGGTGCGCGACTTCCTGCGGGTGAAGCTGGGAGCGCTGGAGCACGAGGTGTTCGCCGTCATCCATCTGGATGCACAGAACCGTGTCATCGAATACGTCGAGATGTTTCGCGGTACGGTGAGCCAGACATCAGTGTATCCACGCGAGGTGGTCAAGGAGTCCCTGGCCAGGAATAGCGCTGCGTTGCTGCTGGTGCATAACCATCCGAGCGGTTCAACCCAACCGTCGCGTGCCGACGAGATGCTGACGCAGGCACTGAAATCGGCACTGGCGCTGGTGGACGTGCGCGTACTGGATCACCTGATCGTCGCTGGTGGCGACATCCTGAGTTTTGCCGAACGCGGCTTGTTGTAACCCGAGGGGGGCATTGCCCCCTTTTTTTGCTGCGTCCTTGACGTGCAATAAAGGCTGCGCGCTGCGCTTGCCTCCAGGGGTCGGCTGACGCCCACCCCGCCGCGCAGGCTTGGCGCCCCACAGGACCGCCGAACAGGCTGCGCCTGATCGGCCAGCACACAACGTCGATTGCGCGCCACGCGCTTTGCCCACTTCCAGTCAGGCGTGCTTGCCGCACGCAGGGGCGCTCGCCGCGCGGGGTTGGTTTCAGCGCATCGCCTGGCCCATCGACCGCTGTTCGTCTTTCCCCAAGTTCATCGCTTTCTCCCGCGACCTTAGCCCGCAGTGCCTGGCCGTCAAGGCGCGCAGGGCCGAGTCCTCGCTGTGCTGCGGGCCGCACCAACCCTGCGCTTCTTCCTTGACGGCCAATCCCTCGCAGGCCCGGTTTTTCGCGGGCGATGAACTCAGGAAAGACGGCGGCAAACAGGGACCGGCCCAGGTCTCTGCGCCGAACCAACCAAAGCCACAACGGGCTCCAAATCTTGGAATCCGGTCAGCTTTGAAACCACAGCTTCAATCACAGGAGAAAGACCATGCAACTCAGTTCCCGTTTCGCTTCCCGCTCCCCCGTGCTGCGCGCCGATCATCCGTTGTCGGATGACCAAATCCGCACCGTGGCCCCGTCCATCTTTGCCGAAGACAAGCACGAAAGCCGCTCTGACCGTTACCGCTACATAGCAACCGGCGCGGTGTTGTCCGAATTGCGCAAGGAAGGATTCCAACCCTTTATGGTGTGCCAGACCCGTGTACGCGATGAAGGCAAGCGCGAACATACCAAGCATATGGTGCGCCTGCGCCATGCCGACCAGATCAATGGCGCGGAGGCCAACGAAATCATTTTGTTGAACTCGCACGATGGCACCAGCAGCTATCAAATGTTGGCGGGCATGTTCCGCTTCGTCTGCAAAAACGGCTTGGTGTGCGGCGATACCGTGGCCGATCTGCGCATTCCGCATAAAGGCGATGTGGTCGGGCAAGTGATCGAAGGCGCGTTTGACGTGCTGGATGGTTTCGACCTTGTGCGCGAGCGCCGCGACGAGATGCGCGCCATTACGCTCGACCGAGGCGAGGCCGAAGTGTTTGCCCATGCGGCGCTGTCTCTCAAGTACGACGACCCGACCACGCCCGCACCGATCACCGAATCGCAGCTATTGACGCCGCGCCGCCGCGACGACGACCGGCCCGACTTGTGGAGCGCCTATAACCGCGTGCAGGAGAATTTGACGCAAGGCGGATTGCACGGACGCACCGCCACCGGACGCAGGCACAGCACCCGGCCCATTCAAGGCATTGACCAGAACGTCAAGATCAATCGGGCTTTGTGGATGCTGGCCGAAGGCATGAAGCGACTCAAGGCTTGACCGGCTGAATCAGCGAGGGGGCGTAATGCCCCCTCGACAATGAAGACACACGGCACAACAACGGGCGGCCAGGCCGGGCCGCCGTGCGCCCATCCGTTCCGTCTGGGCGCACGGCGGCGGTCGCTACGCGACCACTCGATGGCTGTAGGTGTTCGCCATCGCTGGCAAGGGGAACCAGCCGACAAATGCCAGATGCTTCGCATTGGGTAGTTCGGCAATCCTGTCTGAATTGTCGTTGCGTCTCCCGGCATAGCCGGGCCGCGCTGTCGTGCGTAGCATCGAGCCGCCATAGCGTCTCGCCCCTTTCGGGCTTCCATCGTTCCCTCCCTGTGGTCGGCTGACGCCTGCGCACTGCGCTTGCCCTCCAGGGGATCGGCAATGCAGCCCATCCCCGCCGCACTCTGTTTGGCGCCCCTGCAATGCCGCCGAACAGGTTGCACCTGATCGGCCAACAGCCATACATCCAGGCGTGCCTTCGGCACGCAGGGGCGCTTGCCGCGCGGCGTTGGTTGCAGCGCAGCCCCTGGCCCATCGGCCGCTGTTCGTCTTTCCCCAAGTTCATCGCTTTTTCCCGCGACCGTAGCCTGCAGTGCCTGGCCGTCAAGGCGCGCAAAGCCGAGTCCTCGCTGCGCTGCGGGCCGCACCAACCCTGCGCTTCATCCTTGACAGCCAGTCCCTTGCCGGCCCGGTTTTTCGCGGGCGATGAACTCAGGAAAGACGGCGGCAAACAGGGACCGACCCAGGTCTCTGCGCCGAACCAACCAAAGCCAACACCGGGCTCCGAATCTTGGAATCCGGTCGGTTTTGAAAACCACAGGAGGCAGCGCATGCAGACATCGACACCGTGAAATCGACAACCAGTTTTTCTTCATCCATTTTTTTCAACGTCCCGCGAGGGACAGGAGCTATCACCATGAACACCATTACCCATCAAGAAACCCAAGCAGCTTTGCGCGTCGATCGAAACGGCTGTGGTGCCGAGATGAAACGTCACGCCGTGTTGCTCGTGGAGCTTGCGAATGAAATTCCCGACATCCGCGCCGAGGATTTTCTCCATGGGAACAGCGTCCGGCGCGACCACGTGCACGTCGACATTGCGTGCGCGCAGCGATGCCGCCACTTCGAGGCCGATGAAGCTTGCCCCGATCACCACCGCTCGATGTGAAGTCAAAGCCTTGGCGACGAGCGCACGGCTGTCGGCGAGCGTGCGCAAGTAGTGGACATGGCCCAGAGTGGCACCCGGTACGTCGAGCTTTATCGGCTCGGCACCGGTGGCGAGCAGCAGCGCGTCATAGCCGTGGCGGCTGCCGTCCGCGAGCTGCACATGTCGGCTCTTCGCGTCGAGGCTGGCAACGGGCGCGTTCAGTTTCAAGTCGATGTCGTGGTCGATGTAAAACGCCCGAGATCGCAGCGAATTCGACTCTGCGGGCGCCGTGCCCGCCAGGAATCCTTTCGAAAGGTTGGGCCGATCACAGGGGACCGACGCATCGGCGCTCAGCATGGTGATGCGGCCGCCATAGCCTTCGCGACGCAGCGTCTCGGCCGCCTCGTTGCCTGCGGCGCCGGCGCCGAGGATGATCACCGCGTGCGGCTTGTCTTCCTTCAGCGGAATTCGTTGGGGTTCTGCACGGGCGAGCTTCTCGCCGACATAGACGCTGCCGTCTCTCTGCTCGACGTTCCAGCAAGAGACCGGGTCGAGCGCTGGGGGGCGCAGTGTCGCGCCGGTGCGCAGGCTGAAACAGGCATGATGCCAAGGGCACCGAACCGTGTCGCCGACGAGCAGCCCGTCGGCGAGCGGGGCGCCGTAATGCGTGCAAATGGCGCCGATGGCAAACAGCTCGACTCCGCGCCGCGCGAGCAAAACAGGTTCATTGTGCGCATGGCCCAAGAGCATCGCGCCGTCGGCGATTCGCGAAAGTGAAACGCCTTTGACGAGGTCAGGTCCGCTAGGTTCGTTCTTTGTATCGGTCATATGATTTTCCCGAGGCGAAAGATGAGTGGAGTACGCGCAGGTGCCACTCATGCGCGCGTGAGCGCCTTGCCTGAGTGGTGCACGATGGCGGGTTCGCCCGGGTGGTGGTCAGTCTCGCGCACGCTGTACATCGTGTTGTCTGGGTTGGTGCCCATCTTGGACACGCCAGTAACCGTGCCATGGCCGATGGCGCTGCGGTAGTGCCATGACACTTTTGTGCCAACGGGGATCGTGTCGAACGCTTCATTCTTAGTAGCCATATTCATCTCTCCTTCGAGGTAGATGTACTTTCACTTTCCAGCCAATTGCCACCGCATGCACCGTTCGATCACCAAGCGCATCTATTGGTCAAGACGGCAAATGGGGGGTGGATCCGAGGCGTCCGCTATTCGTGACCTTCGACGCCTACGCCATAGACATGCACCATCTGGCCACCGAGCCAGCCCGATACGGCGATAAGTGCTACGCCGACAATCGAAAGCAGCACGGGAGTGCTCATGCCTGCGTCCATTGGGGTGGGACCGCTGGCGCGCAGCCAGATGTTTATCGCGTAGAGCACGACTGCGGTGAGATTGATTGCCATGTGGGTCAAGGCGATTTTCTTGACCGGCGGAGCGCCCCCCTTGTAGTAGAGCAGGTCGATAGCTCCAGGTACAGCCGCGCAGAGCGCGCCGATCAAGCCGCCGACCATGGCAATGAACGCGACGTTGGTCCAGATCTCTGAAGAGGCGCCGGCCAGACGGATCAAATCGCAGGCAAGGGAAAAGATCCAAAGTCCGATTGGAAAGACAACCAGCATCCCGTGGATGGGATGCTTGTAGATGCTCGCGGGAGTACGCATGGGATAACCTTCCTTGATCGCCAGAGAATGTTCACTCTCACCTGAGTTCGTCCGACCGGCGTTACGGTTTCGGACACAGTCACCTCATCTCGACGGTTGCGAGCGACAAATAGAGAAGCTGGAACTGCTCAGCGCCACCATTCTTTTAAAGATCGTACGCGTGACGCGGATCGCGCGTCTGTGCGCTGCCGCACACAATCGGGTGCTGTGCTTAATTGAATACGGCGATCATTGACCTGCTAGGGGCACTACGGCACCTTAGCGCGCTGCACTGCACCAGCAAACCACATACCCGAGACATGTCCGGCACAACGAGCCTGTTCCGATTCCGATTCCGATTCCGATTCCGATTCCGAAGCGATTGCGATTGCGATTGCGATCACGTCGCAATGCTTGATCATCTCGGCTGTCAGCGTGTCACTCGACCCCGAACTCGGACACGTTCGCGAGGTTTTTGCCGTCGACGTGAGATGGTCGGACGGAAGGTTCGACTATACTCATTCGCGTTAACCTGCGCGCACATGAGCCCCCTGAGGGACGCGGTGCCAATCAAGTCACGACCGTCATTTGTGAAATCGCACTCAAACGAGATCGTCAAGACTTCGCCGGACGCTGGAGGGCCTGCTCACTGCCGTGCGCGCGTGCCGCACGTGCGACGCGCGTCTTCCGCTCGGGCCGCGCCCGGTCGTGCAGGCCGGTGCGGCGGCGCGAATTCTCGTCGTCGGACAAGCGCCCGGCGCAAAGGTGCATGTCAGCGGCGTACCGTGGGACGACCGGAGCGGCAAGCGCCTGCGCGATTGGATGGGCATCGATGCCGAGACTTTCTATAACAAGACGCGCATCGCGATCTTGCCGATGGGTTACTGCTACCCGGGGCGGGCTGCGAGCGGCGATCTGCCGCCACGGCGCGAATGCGCTGAATTGTGGCTGGACCGCCTGCTTGCCAAGCTGCCGCGCATCGAGCTCACCTTGCTCGTCGGCCAATATGCGCAAACCCACTTCCTGCGCGATAAAGGTCATGTATCGGTGACGGCGACGACGCGAGGCTGGCGTGCGCACGCGCCCGGGATCATTCCGCTGCCGCATCCTTCGCCGCGCAACGTCGCCTGGTTCATGGCCAATCCCTGGTTCGATGATGAACTACTGCCTGTGTTGCGCCGTAGCGTTCGCCAACTCGTTGCCGACTGAGCCGCCGCGCCGTCGACGCGCTGCTCCGACCGCGGCGTTGTCGCGGGCCGTCGCTTCGCCTCAACGATCATTGAACGACGATGAAAACCGCTGCAGCGTGCTGACCGTCGGCCACTCGACCCGGCCCATCGGGGCGTTCATTGAGTTGCTCGTCGCCCACGGCGTCACGCAATTGGTCGATGTTCGCACCGTGCCGCGCTCGCGCCACAACCCACAGTTCAACAAGGATGCCTTGCCGGCGCCGCTGGCCGCCGCGAACATCGGGTACGCCCACGCAAGCGGCCTCGGCGGCTTTCGGCCGACGACACCGGACTCGCCCAACGCCTCCTAGCGCAACCCGTCGTTTCGTGGTTATGCCGACTACATGCAGACGACCGATTTCGCCGCGAACCTCGCGAGTGTCATCGAGCTCGCCCGAAATGACCGCGTCGCGCTGATGTGCGCCGAAGCGGTACCCTGGCGCGGCCACCGCTCGCTGATCGCCGACGCCTTGCTCGTGCACGGAATCGCCACATGCGAGATCGTCAGTCCGAACCGCCTGCAGCCGCACAAGCTGACTCCGTTTGCCCGCGTCTAGGGCGAGCGAATCACCTACCCGTTCGCCGAGCCGTAGATGGGGTCGCCGATGGCCGAACACGACGTACGCCAGCGATAGCCCGCGCTACATGGGTTCGACCGTTCAGGATCGCGTCTGCCGGGTCCGGAGAGCATCTCCTCGAACACCCATCAGATCGGCACCCGGTAGCCGTAGAACTCGTGATCCTCGTTGTAGCCGCCCTCGCCCGCTCCCAGATCGGCATAGTCGTGCACGAGCTCGATGGCTGCGATCCACTTGACCATCTTGAAGCCGACCTCGTTCTCGCAGCGCAGGCGCAGCGGCGCGCCGTGCAGCACGCTGACAGGTGCGCCATTCATCTCGTAGGCGAGGATCGTCAGCGCGTGGCGCATGTTGGCCAGGCTGTGGGTGTCGTAGTAGCGGCCGCCGTCGCCACCGTCGGCGAGCGAGTAGAGCACAACATAGCGTGCCTCGGCCGTCGGCTTGACGAGGTCGAGGATGTCGCGCACTGGCACGCCGCCCCACTTGGCGACGCCCGACCAGCCCTGGATGCAGAAGTGCGTCGTGATCTGCTCCTGCTTTGGCACCGCCTTCAGCTCGGCGAGCGATAGCTCGACCGGGTTCTCGACCAGGCCGCCGACCCGCAGCCGGTAGCCGGCAAAGTCGGTTGCGACGAGCGCATCGAACTCGGCCGACTTCGGCATCGTGCCGTTGGGCCAGAAGTAAGGCGAGATGTCTTGCTCGGTGAGTTGGCTCTTCGCGTCCCACGACTGGGTCGCCGCACCGAACGGCCGGCTCATGAATTCACCGATTCTTTGCACCAGTCGCGCATGGCGCAAGGTGAACGGCGAGGCCCACCACCAAGCGACTGCCACCAGCAAAATGGCCGGGACGAAGATCGCAAAGCCACTCCAGGAGTTGTCGTGCACCCCCGCCCACATCATGTTGAGGTTGACGCGAGCGTCGGTAACGAAGACGAGCGTCACATGGGCTAGGATGAAGAGCAAGAACCACCAGAGCGCGATGAAATGGATCGAGCGGGCCTTTTGCCGGTTCAGCACCCGGCCGAACCAGCCGAGCCGGTTCGAGATCGCCGGGCTTTGCATCAAGCCGGTGATGATCGATGTAGGCGCGGCAATAAAGACGGTGATGAAGTAGGCAAGCTGCTGCATGCCGTTGTAGCGCGTCCAGCTCTCGTCGACAGGAAACGTGAGCGAGAGGTATTGCAGCGCCGTCGAGACGGCGTTCGGAAAGACGTCGCATGTCGTCGGGACGATGCGCAGCCACTGGCCGGTGGCGAACAGAAGAACGTAGTAGACGATGCCGTTGATCATCCAGAGTAGCGTCACCGAGAAGTGCCACCAGCGCGCCAAGCCGATCGAGTGGCGGATGCCAGGAATACCGAGCCAGGAAGGCAAGGTGACCGAGTCGTCCTTCGCCGTCCAGATCCGGCCGGTCGGCACTGCGGTCTGGAAGCGAAACCATTCGGTCCCGGGCGTGCAGTCGCGCTTCCAGTAGAGCCGCGGATGGTCGGCAAGAATCTGCACTCCGGCACGGATGATGAAGGCCATGAAAAACAGGTTGAGGAAATGCTGCAATCTCAACCAGCCTGGGAACCCGGTCGTGACCGGCAGCGCGGAGGTCGGAATGCCTGGGTAGCGCATCAGGAATTCCTGCACAACCGGGACTTGTCGCAAGGCTTGAGATACGGCCACGCCGATCACGAGCAGCACGAAAATCAGCGGCAAAGCCCAGAGGACATTGACCCAATGCCGGCCGAACCGAACCTTCGGCACGACGCCGGCCTGCGGCGGCAGCCAATGGTTCAAACGGACGCGGTCGTCGGCGGCGCTGAGCGCTCCCTCAAGAGGATCATGCGTGCTCACTGACGAGCGCCCCCGAGCCCCAAAATGACGATTTTCCCTGTCACAACTTCAGTCGGCCAAAGAATGGAAGTGAAGCCTACTGCGACCGCGACCTTCTGGTCGCCGTTAGCAGTGTAGGTGATGACTCCCCCGCCGATGGCGCCGCCAATTTTCAGCGCCGCCAATTTTCTGCCCCCATAGCCGTTGGCCAGTGGCGGCATTCAGCGCATAAAAATTTCCGCCCATGTCGCCGAAGAAGACGAGCCCTCCAGCTGTGGGGGTCATGCCACTTAGGATCGGGTAATTCGACTTCAGCCGCCACTTCCACACGCCGGTGTCAGCGTCAACTGCGTAGACCCATCCCGCCCACTGCCCGAACGAGTCGGGTTTGCCATAGGTGTCATAAGGATTGTGCGTCGCCATTGCGGACCATGGCTGGCCGGGGGTCACCTTCTGAATCTCTTCGTCCTTTTGCAGCGTCACCGTGGCGCACCAATCGACTTCTCCGATCAGGATGAGATTGGTCGCCGGGTCGTAGGCGGGACCATTCCATTCCGCTCCGCCCACCGTGCCCGGACAGAAATGGACGAGCTTCCCGACCGCAAAAGTTGCGTCTACGTTCTCGACGCGAGTAACCGGCGTGCGGTACAGCAAAGCATTGGTGGCCAAATCGAAGCCATAGAGGTGACCATCTTTGGGTGCGACCGACAGCAGTCTCTTGCCACCCCGAGTACGTATCAAGGCAGGCGCGGTGGATACGTCCCAGTCGTGCCAGTCCTTGGGTACGAGCTTGAAATGGTTCTTATAGGCTCCGGACTTGGCATCGAGGACGACGACCGAGCCGGAATACAGATTCCCGCCCTCGCGCGGACCGCTTGCGAAGTCGGGTGCGGGATTACCGCCAGGGATGTACAACTCCCCAGTGGTCGGGTCTAGCGTGTAAGAGGTCCACGTAGCACCACCGGTGATTGGGATGCCCGAGGCGTTTCGCCAAGTTGTCAGTTCGAGCGGCGTCGCGCCTTGCGGACCGCGGGTCAGGTCGCCCTCCGTCTTCGGGACCAGATAGAACTCCCAGACGATCTTGCCGGTCTTCGCCTCGAGCGCATACATGCGCCCTTTCACGCCCTTGTTGTCTCCGCCGGCATTGCCGATGAAGACCAGTCCGTTCCACGCAATCGGCGCGGCAGGTGTCGACTCGCCGAGCTTCGGGTTCGCGATGGTCGTTTCCCAGACCCGTTTGCCGGTCTTGAAGTCGTACGCCAGCACACGCCCATCCTCGGTGCCGCGAAACAGCAGGCCGTCCAGGTAGGCGGCGCCGCGGTTGACCGCCAGGGCGCTGGCCGGAATGTACTCCTCGTGCGTCCGCCAGTTCTCGCGGCAGGTCGCAGGATCCAGCGAGAAAATGTCGTGTTCCGTGGTTCCGATCATGGCACCATTGACAACGATCAAGCCGGGTTCGAAGGCGGTGTATTGCCGGGTATCATAGGTGCAGAGAACCTCTAGCCGGCCAATGTTGGCCGTGGTGAGCTGATTGAGCGGCGAGTTGCGTTCCGACGTGAGCGTTTTGTTGTAACTCGGCCAGTCATCGGCGCTTACCGCCGGCAGGGACGCCGCTGTCGACGCATTCATCTGGACCTCTGCACTCGTCGACGCCGCCGCCTCTTCTGTAGTCGTTGTGCCAGACGGAGCGGTTAACGTCCGCACGAAATTGATCGCCATGCCGGCCAGCGGCACTGCTTTGTCCCAATACGCGTAGATCACGCCGGCTGCGCTCGCGCTGACGATGAGCAGGACGCCAGCAGCAAGGATGATCTTGTTCTTGAGTTCCACAGGCTCTCCTTCGCGTCTCAGAGACTACCTGGCCGGGCCAGGAGCATTCGTCAGGGTATGCCTCCGACCATCACAGTGTGCACCCGCAGGGCCCGCGCCGTCTGTTCGGTAACGCACTATTGATCTTTCGCTAAATCATGACCGCTGACGATGTATTGCGTTGTACAGCGACCAAGGTCGCTACGCGTCACCGTCAGTCGGTTTGTCTGCATGTGCCACGCGCGCCGCGAGAGCACCGAGCAACTGCCCTCACACGTCCGGACTCGCTACGACATCGAATGTCGCAGATCGTTTCGCGCAAAGGCACCCGCTCTGCTCGAACCGTCGAACCATTAAACGATCAGCGCTGAACGTAAATATTCATCACTGTACTCCCCTCTTAGCCGACTTTCGCCGGAGCAGGTTTGCTCATAGTCGCGGCGCCCCCAAACTTGTGATGCTTAAAACGGTGCCGGATCGGTGCCGTATCGAACCGTAACGATAGGCCGATCCTGATTCGCGTGTACCGCGCTGACGGCCCATCGAAATGGACTGAATCGAGAAATCACAAAAGGGGTAGCGCATGGTGCCGACCGGCGTGCTGATTGGCCAGATCACGATGATTTTCGCCACCGCATTGCTGGGGCTATGGAGCGCCACCCAGTGGACTAAGCTTTCCTCGATATTTCGTCTGCCATCAGATGATTTTTATGCTGCCAGCTTTTCCTGATTTTGATCACCCCTCCAGCGATGGAGCTACTGGATCGGTGATTGATAGCCGAGCGTTGAGTGCTGGCGGATTCGGTTATAAAAGACTGCGATATATTCAAAGCTCGCGGCCCTCATTTCAGCATGGGTAGCGTAGTGCATGCCGTGGGTGTAGTCACCGTAGTTGCGACATGTTGACTTGAGTTGCTCGCAACAGCGCAAGAAAAATTGATCGCTATTGGATCGCTGGCAGGGAACGATTCCGTCAACGCTTCATCAAGGGCTGCGTCCAAATGTTTTAATTTCAGTTCGTTGGCCGTGTCATTCTCGCTCGTGTCAGCCAGCGTTAGATTTAAAGTCGGTGCATCAGCCTTCGAAGACGGGAGTTCAGGTATCTCTGCCTGTGCTGCCCACTTCGCATAACATTGCAACCCACAGAAGTAGGCTACATAATCAACCGCCTCGGCCACCTTTGCTTCGGACAGCGGCACCTCCTTTCGGCATTGTGCGCATGGAATTGTTGTCATATTGGCATCTTTTTTGTTCTGTGACATCATGTTTCTCCAGTAGCGATGGAGCCATAGCGTCCTTACGTATGGGCTGGTTGCAAGCAATGAACAATCCGTTAGCGCATCAACAGGTAGTATTTATCCTTGATCTTGGCCCACTCGTCCGCATCGGGCGGAGCAGCCTTCCTCTTAATGATCGGTTTCCAGCTGCGTGCTAGTTCGAGGTTGAGCGCAATAAAACGCGTATGATCTTGTGGGACGTCATCTTCTGCAAAAATCGCGTCAACCGGGCATTCCACAACGCACAACATGCAATTGATGCAATCATCCGGTTCGATTGCCAGGAAATTCGTCCCCTCGCGGAATGCATCAGTCGGGCAAACGTCTACGCAATGCGTGTATTTGCATTTGATGCAGCTTTCGGTCACGACGAATGTCATGCAATTTCTTTCAATGTCACCCATCGGTGGTCACGAATTGCAGTTGCGTTCGTCATAGCGAGTTCTTGACCATCGTCAACCGGATTTGCTCGATTGCCCGTGATGGCGCGAGCCCCTTGGGACACACTTCGGTGCAGTTCATGATCGTACGGCAGCGAAATAGCCGATAAACATCGTTCAAGTCGTCGAGACGTTCCTGCGTGGCCCGATCCCGACTGTCAACGATGAAGCGTTCGGCCTGCAGCAGGCCGGCTGGCCCGACGAATTTGTCTGGGTTCCACCATGATGACGGACATTGACTGGTACAGCATCCGCACAAGATGCACTCATAAAGACCGTCGAGCTTATCGCGTTCCTGCGGCGACTGCAGGCGCTCCTTTTCTGGAGGAGGTTCATCGTTGATCAGATAAGGCTTGATGGAGTGATACTGTTTGAAGAACTGGGTCATGTCGACCACCAGGTCGCGGATCACCGGAAAGCTTGGCAAGGGACGCAACACCACCGGTTCCTTGAGATCCCATACCCGAGTGATGCACGCTAGTCCGTTGCGGCCATTGATATTGATTGCGTCCGAACCGCACACGCCTTCACGACATGATTTTCTGATGGTCAGCGAATCATCTTGCATCTTGATGCGCAGAATAACGTCCAGCAACATCCGGTCGGTTGCTTCCAACTCAATTTCATAGTCCTGCATGTACGGCTTTTTATCTTGTTCCGGATTGAAGCGAAAAATTGAAAATTTCATTGTGTCTCCCGATTCCTTATGTTTTTGAAATGCAGGTCAGCCGTTCGCCTGCCACAAGATGCGAATCACCCATGCGCCAAGTCCGATCAGGCCGAGCACCAGCAACGCCAGAGTTCCAACGCGAACGGCAAGCGGTTTGACGTAGTCGAGAATGACATCGCGCAGGCCGACCCACATGTGCGCCAACAAAGCAGCGCAGAAAACGAACGCGGCGATGCTGATCACTGGGCTCACGATCCAGGCATGCCAAGCTAGATACGATGAAGGCCGGTCAAACAGAAAATGTGCTAGCAGAAACACGAGGAACATCAGCATGTAGACTGCGGTCACGCGCTGCACCAGCCACGCGCGCAGGCCGGAAACGGCCCGTCTCAAAACAATGCTCCTGCAGCCAGCAGCGCCACGGCGATCCCGCCAAGGTTCACGCTCCACGCGCTACGCCGCGCGGCTGGCAAGCGCGAACCGATGTCAATGTCGCTCAACAGATGTCGCACGCCAGCCAATAGATGGTGTGCCAGCGCCCAGATGAAGGCGAGCGCAACAACCTTGAGAGCCGCATGCCCGAACAGCTCGCTTACCCAAGCATAGGTTTGCGGGCCTTGCAGCGACAGATCGAGCAGATAGACGCAGAACGGGATGCCGATCGCCAGCAAAATGCCGGTGATCCGATGGGTGATCGATGTCACGGCGCCAACCGGCATTTGAATCTGGGTCAAGTTGAAGAATACGGCTCTTCTCATTTCGACCTCTGTGGTGATTTTGCGTGTTGGTCGGAAAGCGACTCGATCCGTTCGCGCAGCACGGGCAAGAGTTCATGTTCAAACCAAGGGTTACGCTTGAACCATGGCGTGTTGCGCGCCGAAGGGTGCGGCAATGGAAGATATTCAGGCACAAACTCGCGCCATGCCTTGACCGTTTCAGTCAATGACGGCTTGCGGCGATTGCCCAGGAAATGCCGTTGCGCATGCAGACCGATCAGTAGAGTCAATTCAACTCTTGGCAACTTCGTCAATAAATGATCGAGCCACAAGGTCGCGCATTCCCGGCGCGGCGGCAAGTCACCGCCATTCCCCCGGCCAGGATAACAATATCCCATTGGAATAATTGCAATTTGCGATTCGTCATAAAACCGCGCAACGTCCAGCCCCATCCATTTTCGCAGACGTTCTCCGCTTGGATCATCCCATGGCGTCCCAGAAGCATGTACTCGAGCACCCGGCGCTTGACCCACGATGAGGATGCGCGCCGCTTCGCCGACCTGCAATATCGGACGCGGACCGAGCGGCAAGTGTGGTACGCAAGCACGACATTTTCGTACTGCGACCAACAACATGCCAAGGGTGGGATATTTCGTTTTATTCACAATATCCTTCAAATGTGCTGCGTACTCGCTGATTCAATTGCTTACCCTGTGCAACGCCGACTCTTTGTGTATTGCGATGTGGTCGCTCTTGTCACTCTGAATTTCATATTGTGGTTCATCCTTGCTCGCATGATGCGTATAGCCCTTGTAAGCAACGTCCTTTGTGTGTGTTTTGATAATTTTTCCGGAGACGTGCCCAGCCTCCGAATTCCAGGTAACGTGATCACCAACTTTGAATTTGAGTGTCATGGCTCGACTTTCATTAAAATTTACGTTACAAGTTACGGTTGCTCATGCCGATCAAGCGTGAGCGGCGGATAGGTGATTTGAGTCCCATCAACGTGGGCGAAGGTTGTCAGCGCGTGTGGTTTGCGTCCCTTCGGCCCAATAATGTCCTCGACGCGAATGCCTCGGACCAGAAGCGCGTCGCCGATCATCGATCGATGGCAGCGCCAAGGAACCGCTTCTGCGCACATCAAGACACAACGCTCAGTACGCGCCAAGTTTGCGACCGATTGAACGTTCTCGGCGAATTCCGATGTCTGCATGTAATCTGCATAGCCTCGAAACGAAAGATTGTGCCACCCGGCGTTGGGAGAATCGGCTCTCGCATGGCGCAATCCTCCGAGACCAGGAAGATGTTTATAAGAAATTTTGACTGCGTCTAATGATGTCGGGAGCGCATCTTGATTGAACTGCGGATTATGGCGTGACCGAGGTACGGTTCTCACATCCAGCACTCGGACAATTTCATTGATTTGAAGCAGATCGAGAAATATGTCCAGCGGTCGATTCGAATGGCCAATCGTGCAGATGAGCGGTTCTGTCGCTGCGATGTCGATATTCATGGAGATAGAAAAAGTTATGAAAGGCGCTTACGCGCCATGCAACAAAATGGTGACAAGTACGGAGGAATCTTCTACTGCCTTTAGTGCGTGGACCTCGCCGCCGGCCAAGCATATTAGATCTCCCTCGCGCATCAACTGGTTAGTTCCCGCAGCCGAAAACTCTATACTTCCCTCGATGCATTGAACGGTAATTTCACCTGTAACTTGGTGCGTTGGCATTGACTTACCTGCCAGAAGAACCATACGAAACACTTCAAGGCGGTCCGATTTGTAGAGCGTTTTCGTGGTTGCGTTTTTGAGATCGCTTTTATATTGACGAATGTCAATCAATTCACCCGACAACGCATGATGCTGAGCCATAACTGTTCCTTGGAATTCTTTGATTAGTAACTATTGCTGAGGTACCTGGTTTCGCGCGACGCTGAAAGTCACATTGCATCTCCATCTGCCGCGTTGCGGCCACAGAGAATAAATGGTTGCATTCAGACGGTACGCCCCATGTCGAGCATGCGTCTGTGCGCTAACGCACTCTTGCACGAGCGGTCGCGACTCTGGCAGAGTCAGTCGTGATTTTCACTTTTTGATAAAGCAAATTATGAAAATAACTTAACAGTTGATTTCCTTGAATTTAGCCGCGTTTTAACTATATATCCACCAACCAATAAGCTGCGGCTGGGGCCGCTGCCGACCAAGGCCGAGACAGTCAAAATCACCATTGCGCTCACCACTGCGTTGAAGACCGATTTGGAACGCTACGCCGCGCAACATGCTCAGAACTACGGCGAGCCGATTGATGCCACTACGCTGATCCCGCACATGCTCCGCTCGAAGCGTTCATGGTGCGGGATCGCGGCTTCAAGAAGAGCAAGGCGAAGTGATGCACAACCACGCCGCGTGAGCGCAATCGGAATACGCTCATGCACGCCTGAGCGAGTTTTCAATAGATGCCGGAAAGATCACCATCACAGGACCGTATTTATATCGGCCGTTGCAATGCACGCAGCAACAGCCCTGCTGATGGAGAAGATCATGAACAAAGCAGATCGAAGTTTGCAGGCCGCGAGGTCGAACAACGACTCTGATGCAAACGACCTGCACGGCATGCCGCTACCACGACTGATCGCGCCGAATATCTTGCCGTTCCGACGCACGATCCGCCGTCCCGAGTTGCGACAAATCGTGCCTCTGGCCGACACCACGATCTACGACATGGAACGGCGCGGCGAATTTCCGCGCAGGTTCAATCTAACCGCACGCTGCGTGGTGTGGGATTTGACGGAGGTAGAGGAATGGCTTGATGCGCGCCGCCAAGCTTCCGACAGCGCGCAGCTAAAACGAGCCCCCTCGCCGGACGTGCGTCAGCGCAAGCACCGCCCCGTCAAAGCAACGCCTGTGTCGTGATGATCTTCATCGACGGGGGCAGCAACGTCGGGGTGTGCGATTCGCCGGCCACCCAGGTGTCAACCATGTCGGCCCACTCTTGCAGCATGTGGCGGCGCTGCTCGGCGTATTCAGCCTTGTTGTAGATGCCGCGTGATGAACGGCCATCTTCGTGGGCAAGACACTTCTCGATCCAGTCACTGTTGAAGCCCAACTCGTTGAGGATGGTCGAACCGGTGCGGCGCAGGTCATGCACAGTGAAATTTTCGATTGGCAGACCCTTCGCTTTCGACCGCTCCACGACTATCTGCCCGACGCGGTTCAGCGTAGCGTTCGACATACACTTGTCGCCGTCATAGCGCGAAGGCAACAGGTATCTTGAGCCACCGGCGCAGGTGCGCAGTGCGATCATGATGTCGAGCGCCTGCTGCGACAGATAGATGTTGTGGGCCTTGCCGGCCTTCATGCGGGCTTTTGGGATAGTCCACAGTGCATTCTCGAAGTCGATCTCATCCCATGTCGCGTGGATCAGTTCGCCTTTGCGCACCAGCGTGAGCAAGATCAGCCGCAGACCCAGTTTGATGGTCGGGTACGAAGCGACGTACTCCAACTGCTTGAGCATGATGCGTATCTCGGACGGCGACAGCGCTCGATCCCGTGCCACGAAAGTGGCGATCGACGATGGTCCAACGTCGTCGGCAGGGTTGGCCACCTTCTCGCCGTGCAGGATGGCAAAACCGTAGATTTGCTTGATGATGTCGCGGACATGGATTGCCGTTGCTGGCGCTCCCCGCCCCTTCACCTTGTCGCACAGATCGCGCAGGTCATCAGGACTGATCTCGCTCAGCAAGCGGCTCTTGAACACAGGCAGGATGTCCCGGTCAAGGATGCTCTTGCGCATCGACCGCGTGCTGTCGGCCATCCGCGCACCCTCGTACCACTCGTCGGTAAATTCCTGGAAGGTTTTGGCGTCCGAAAGGCGCCTCTTCTCTCGCTGCTTTTCCTGCGCCGGGGACTGTCCTTCCGAAACTGCCCGCTTCGCGTCGATGCACTTTTCGCGTGCACGGGCCAGCGACAGACCGCCTGGCCCATAACGGCCAATCGTCAGCGTTTCGCGCCTGCTATTGATCCGGTAGTCATAACGGAACGTGACGGTACCCGCCGTCGAGACCGTCACATACATGCCATCCCTGTCCGTCACCTTGTAGGGAGCATCCTTGGGTTTGAGATTCTTCAGTGCGGTATCGGTCAGCATGGTGTACTCCTGAGAACGGCAATTTTACCGTCAATGGCTCAAAAGACACAGAATGCTCTGAAACCCGCATGAATACTAGCTCTTTCTCTTATTTTTTACCGTCATAGCCGAAAACAGTCAGACGGTAAATATTTTTAGATGACTTGCCTAGCTTTCATTACCGTCAGGATTACCGACAAAAAGTTTCGCTTGTCATCAATAGATGCCGATAGCTTTCTTGACATAAACTTATATAAATCAATAAGTTAAGTGACTTTTCCGATAGTCCGCGAAAGCTGCCGAAAGACCTAAAATCACTCCCATTCGATCGTGGCTGGTGGTTTACCGGAGATATCATAAACAACGCGGTTGATGCCACGTACTTCGTTAATAATACGGTTAGATACTTTACCTAACAACTCATGCGGCAAATGTGCCCAATGTGCTGTCATAAAATCTTGGGTTTGTACTGCACGCAAAGCGACTACATATTCATACGTACGGCCATCGCCCATCACGCCGACTGATTTGACCGGCAAAAATACGGCGAATGCCTGACTGGTCGCGTCATACCAGGACATGGCTTTGTCCGCGGCCAAACCTTCAACTTGAGTATTACGCAATTCCTCAATAAAAATCGCATCGGCACGACGCAATAAATCGGCGAATTCTTTTTTCACCTCGCCCAAAATCCTGACGCCCAAACCTGGACCCGGGAAAGGATGGCGATACACCATGCCATGCGGCAAACCAAGTGCTACACCGAGTTTACGAACCTCATCTTTGAACAATTCACGCAAAGGCTCAAGCAATTTCAAATTTAGCGTATCTGGCAGACCACCTACATTGTGATGACTCTTGATCGTGTGCGAACCTTTTTTGCCCTTGCCTGCACTTTCGATCACATCGGGATAAATCGTCCCTTGCGCCAGCCATTTTGCGTTTTCGAGCTTGGCGGATTCTACCTGGAACACTTCAACAAACTCACGTCCAATGATTTTACGCTTGGCCTCTGGATCAGTAATACCAGTCAAATGTCCCATAAACTGGGCAGTTGCATCGACATGAATCACTTTGACACCGAGATTATTGGCAAACATTTCCATGACCATTTTGCCTTCATCCAGACGCAACAATCCATGGTCGACAAATACGCAAGTTAATTGATCACCGATTGCGCGATGGATCAATGCAGCAGCCACGCTGCTGTCGACGCCTCCAGATAAACCCAGAATGACTTCATCGCTACCAACTTGTGCACGAATAGACGCGACTGCTTCGGCGATATAGTCAGGCATATTCCAATCCGATGTACAGCCACAAATATCGTGTACAAAACGGGCAATAATCGCCTCGCCTTGCAGAGTATGAGTAACTTCGGGATGGAATTGGACCGCATAAAACCGGCGATCCTCGTCTGCCATCGCAGCAATCGGGCAATTGTCTGTTGATGCCATTAGTTTAAAACCGGCCGGCATTTCATTCACTTTATCGCCGTGGCTCATCCAGACTTTGAGCATGCCATGACCTTCTGGTGTGACGAAATCATGGATATCCTTAAGCAAAGCGGTATGGCTACGCGCTCTTACCTCTGCATAGCCAAACTCGCGGACTTTACCGGTTTCTACCTTGCCGCCCAATTGCTCGGCCATGGTTTGCATGCCATAACAAATTCCTAATACGGGAACACCAGCGTCATACACAGCCATTGGTGCGCGTGGTGTATCGCCCTCAGTCACACTACTTGGGCCACCAGATAAAATAATACCGGCAGCACCATAGTTACGAATAAATTCGTCACTAACATCGTAAGGATGTACTTCAGAAAATACGCCTGTATCGCGGACACGACGAGCGATTAGTTGTGTGACTTGTGAACCGAAGTCAAGAATGAGAATTTTGGAATGCATAGCGTTGGATGTAAGGTCTGATTAGTAATTCGGTAGGTAATTCGGCAAGTAAATTCGGTCTGCAAGCTCATTCAATAAGTTAGATCAATAGCCCGGTCAAATAATGATATCGGGCTGATCAATTGTCGCTTGCGCCACATGATTGCTGCCTGCTTGCTTCGCTGATAACAGCGCTTTTTCTGCGAGACTAATTAAAACCTCTGGTTCTGCAGTAGGAAACATATCGGTCGAAACGATGCCAGCACTGACGGTCAAGCTGACTAACTCTTGCTCTATAGTGTCCGGATGCGACATCACTGATATTCTGATACGCTCAGCCACTGCAGTTGCAACCAAATGCGAGGCGCCGGGCAAGACGATCAAAAAAATATCGTTGCCAAACCGACCCAATGCATCAAACGGACGAACACATGAGCGAATACGACTAACAACCCGGATCATCGCTATATCGCTGAAAGCTATCCCGTGCTTATCTCTGATGCTGAGTATCTGATCGAGAGTAGAAAAAATCAATGACAGTGGCTTTTCAGCCTTGCTACATCGCTCCATCTCAATTTTGAGCGAGCGAACAATCGCGGCTTTATTCCAGGTACCTAAAACCGGATCAATTAATGAATCGCGCTTGAGACTGCGATTTTGTTTGATCAATTCCAGCTGAGCCTGATGCATGACGCCAAATGCTATTTCACGCTCAATCAAAACAGCTAAATCAGCGAGCAAGAGGCGAGATTCATCATCGAATTCACGTGCCTGATAGTCGATCAGTACAATATTGCCAATAATATTATTAGCCTGATCAGTAATCGGGTACGCGACATAAAAACGAATATATGGCGCGCCCGATACCAACTCATGCGTCGATAGAACAGGATGATTTGCCGCATCTCCGGCGACTAACAAATCGCTGGCTAGTGGAAGACTCTGGCAAAACATGGCTTCAAATGATGCCATAGAGCGTTCATTGGGATCAAATCTAGTAGAAAAATCACCCAAATTAATAAGGCAATTTGACACATTAAACAGTCTTAATGCGACGCGTTCAAACCTTGCGATCTTGACTTCAAATGTCTCCGAAGGAAGGCCGCTACTGCCCACGTTCATTTGAATTGATGTCGTCAGGCTAGAACGTTCTAGCTGTGTTGCCATGTCTCGCCTTCTATTTTTATGCAAACTGGGCCAAGCGGGCCGTCCACCGATATGTCTTAATCAATCAGCCCGATAGTTTGGAGCCTCTTTCGTGATCTGGACATCATGAACATGCGATTCTTTCATACCAGCAGAAGTAATTTCAACGAACTCTGCTTTGGTATGCAAGTCTTCGATAGAAGCACAACCGCAATAGCCCATGGAGGAGCGCACACCACCAACTAACTGGTACAGAATAGCTAAAACGCTACCTTTGTAGGCTACGCGTCCTTCAATTCCTTCAGGAACCAGTTTATCGGCGTTGTTAGAAGCATCTTGGAAATAACGATCAGCGGAACCGTCTGCCATTGCTCCCAGACTTCCCATGCCGCGGTAGGATTTATAACTACGTCCCTGGAACAAAATAACTTCGCCAGGCGCTTCTTCAGTACCGGCAAACATGCTTCCCATCATCACAGTTGATGCACCTGCGGCTAAGGCCTTAGATACGTCACCAGAAAAACGCACGCCACCATCAGCAATACATGGCACTCCAGTACCTTTAAGTGCATTCGCGACATTCGCGATCGCGGTGATTTGCGGCACACCAACGCCAGCAACAATCCTTGTGGTACAAATAGATCCTGGACCTATACCAACTTTCACAGCATCAGCACCATGTTCAACTAGCGCTAACGCTGCGGCGGCTGTGGCGATATTGCCACCAATGACTTCGATATGCGGATAATTTGTTTTTACCCAGCGAACCCGATCGAGTACGCCCTTAGAGTGGCCGTGTGCAGTATCAACAACAATTACATCGACCCCTGCTTTAGCAAGTAAATCGATACGTTCATCATTATCAGCACCAACACCAACGGCAGCACCGACACGCAGCTTGCCATGTTCATCTTTAGATGCAAATGGATGCTCGGTCGATTTTTGAATATCTTTGACTGTAATCAATCCACGTAATTCGAATTGATCGTCAACAACTAAAACACGCTCAAGCCTATGCTTGTTCATTAAACGCTTAGCCTCGGCGAGATCGGCGCCCTCTTTGACAAAAACAAGTTTGTTGCGTGGTGTCATCTTGGCGCGGACTTCTGCATCAAGTTCTTCTTCAAAACGCAGGTCACGATTTGTGATAATTCCAACAACTGCCTTACCTTCAACTACTGGAAAACCACTGATGCCATGCTGCTGGGACAGCGCAATGACATCACGGATTTTCATCGTCGGCGGAATCGTAATTGGATCACGCAATACACCAGATTCAAAACGCTTAACCTTAGCAACTTCTCTTGCCTGCTCTTTTGCAGTAAGATTTTTATGAACAATACCAATACCACCTTCCTGAGCCATGGCAATCGCCAATCTAGCTTCAGTAACGGTATCCATTGCAGCCGATACCAAAGGGATATTAAGTTTGATATTACGCGTTAAAAACGTTGTAAGGGATGTATCTTTAGGGAGGATGTCCGAGTACGCTGGAACGAGTAGCACGTCATCAAAAGTGAGTGCTTTTTGGAGTAAACGCATAGTATTTCCTATAGGCGCAAAACCGAATTATACAGAAAACTTGCAGACTCGTCTTGCCATGTGTAAAACTCTTATAATTATAGTTGGTAATTATTTGAAAGTAGATTATGTCAATACATCAGGTTCGTTTAATTTCGGGCACGTTGATAGCAGTAGTTTTAGCTACAGTGATGCCAATTTCTGCGCATGCGCAATATGTCTGGCTTGACGAAAAAGGTACTAGGCAGTTCTCAGACATGCCACCGCCTAGCAATACTCCTAAAAACCGAATTATAAAAACACCATATAAGAGTACTGAAGATAAACAGACCACAAATTCCGGCGTCACCTCAGATAATGCAGACGCAAATTCTGCGGCAAATAAACTTCAAAAACCGGTAACAACGGCAACTAAAAACGAAGATTTTCAAAAGAGGCGTGCAGAACAAGCTGACGCAGAAAAAAAGGCTGCTGAAGAAGCTCAAAATAAAGCAGATAAAGCGAAGAATTGTGAACGAGCAAAAACCTATCAACAAGCCTTAGATTCCGGTATACGAATCACCACCACAGACAAAAATGGTGAGAAAAACTATATGGATGATACGCAAAGATCCAAAGAAGCTGCTGATACGAAACGTGCGCTAGCTGGATGCCAGTAATTGCTGGGTATGTTTTTTAGCCCTACGACGACGAGCGTCCATTGGATTGGCGACTAGCGGGCGATAAATTTCTACTCGGTCGCCAGACTGCAAAATATAGTCTTTTAATTTTAGCTTACCGAATACACCAAATTTGAATGTATCAAGATTAATTTCTTTATGCAAATCACATATATTGCATTGCTCAATTGCCCCTAACAACGTCGTTTTTGTCGATACAGAAATATCTAGCAGAGTTATATCCAATTTATTGGAATAACAAATTTTGATAGCAATTTTATTTTCACTGTCCATACAGTTTTTCAGCACGAGCACAAAAAGAATCGACGAAGCTATTAGCAATTTTACTAAAAACAGGACCAATCAAATGTTCTAAGAGTTTGCTAGAAAATTCGTAATTCAAATCAAATTCAATTTTGCAGGCATCCTCGCGTAACTCGGTAAATCTCCATCTTCCAAGTAACTGTTTAAAGGGACCATCTACCAAATTCATTTCCATCAAATTTGGCGGGGTATTTGTATTTTTTGTGGTGAATTGCTGCTTAATCCCATGATAATTGATGGATAATGTAGCGACCAAATCTTGTTCGGTTCTTTGCGCGACATCAACATCACCACACCATGGCAAAAATTGAGGATAATCCTCAACTCTTTCCACTAGCGCAAACATTTTTGCTGCGCTGTAAGGAATAAAAACCGTTTTGTGTACAACTGCCATTGATCAGATCCATTTGCTAAAATCACATTCTAAATTTTAACCGACACACTCCTTTTCCATATAAAAAAACGCAAATTTATTGCGTAAAAAATTAATGGTAGTAGGAATTACACTGATTTTTATATTGCATGAGTATTGCTGATAACAAAAAAGCATTCCACGATTATTTTGTGGAAGAACAATTCGAGGCGGGCATTGTATTGCAGGGCTGGGAAGTTAAGTCTATACGAGCTGGTCGAGTCCAACTGAAAGAAGCTTATGTAATCGTCAAAGGTGGCGAGATCTTTCTATTTGGTGCGCATATTGGTGCTTTACCAACCGCATCTACACATATCCATCCAGATTCTGTGCGCACTCGCAAGCTACTGTTGAACGCAGAAGAAATTAAGAAGCTGATAGGCAAGGTTGATCGGGCGGGCTACACATTAGTACCACTCAATATGCATTACACAAATGGAAGGGTTAAATGCCAAATAGGTCTGGCAAAAGGTAAGAAGCAACACGACAAACGAGATACGGAAAAAGAACGTGATTGGCAACGAGAACAACAAAAAATTATGAAACAAAATCGCCGCTAACTTTTACTTCTAACAGATGTTACTTGGCGGGCACATAAAGTTCTTGTCCTGCATCTTGGATCTGCCTCCTCAAAGCACGGCGCTCATCTGCAGTCAAACGACTGCGTTTCTGACTGATAGCGGCTTTACCATCTAGGCGACTTGAATTTTTTTTTGCTTCGCCTGGATCATCAACAGAACTCTCACTGACAACTTCTTTGTTAATTTTTTTTTCTTCTTGGCGGTGTATTTGTACCTCTTTGTGTTCAGCTTGTCGATTATTGTTTAGTGCTCGTACGACACCTCCCCCTTTAGAATGGCCAGGCTCGGCCGATGCACTAAATGTAGTGGCCAGCAGCAGAGCAAAAACAAAGCTATATCGTGTGTAAAGTATATTCATTTAGTGTTTAAAAAAGCTACGCAGAATTTGGGATAGAATTAACTTTCATTTAATTGAATCAAATAAAATTTATCTACTTTATATTGTTGTATCACTATATTTTATAGATTACCTTCAGTCTATGCGCTGTTATATTCGTACCACGCAGCAAATCGGTAAAGTATGTAACAGTTTGTAATCCATCATTAAAAAAGATAGTTAATTTTATTTCTGACGGTAACATAACAAAATGAATAATATAAATCCTGCCACTGACAATCCGAATGGCAATAAAGCCAAAATCTTAGTTGTGGATGACGACGTCCGTTTGAGAGACTTATTACGTCGGTATCTGACAGAACAAGGATTTAATGTCGTTAGCGCAGAAAACGCTCAAGCAATGAACAAGCTTTGGATACGAGAGCGTTACGACATGTTGGTTCTTGATTTAATGCTTCCAGGAGAAGATGGGCTTGCAATTTGTCGTCGTCTTCGTGGGGCTGGCGATCAGACCCCAATTATTATGCTGACGGCAAAAGGGGAAGAGGTTGATCGCATTATTGGTTTGGAGATGGGGGCTGACGATTATTTACCAAAGCCATTTAGCCCACGCGAACTTGTCGCTCGCATAAACGCTGTATTGCGACGAAAAGTACCGAGTGAATTACCTGGCGCGCCCTCAGAAGGTGCTCAAACATTCGAATTTGGAAATTTTATTCTAGATCTTGCTACTCGTACACTGAAAAAAAATAGCGAAAATATTAGCTTAACCACTGGTGAGTTTTCAGTGCTCAAAGTATTCGCACGACACGCTAGACAACCGCTTTCACGTGAAAAATTGATGGAATTAGCCCGAGGTCGTGAATATGAAGTTTTTGACCGCAGTTTAGATGTACAAATTTCACGTCTTAGAAAATTAATAGAACCAGATCCTTCAAACCCACTTTATATACAGACTGTTTGGGGCTTAGGTTATGTATTTATACCTGACGGTCAGTCACGCTAAATCAATCTAATTTTGAACAATTAGAAAAATTAGATTGATTTTAAAACACTTCAAATGACTTAGAACTCTAATTGTCATTTAAAAAACATACATCAATGCGTCCTTATTTTAATAACTTTGAATGGCCTAAAAGTGGGCTGTTCTGGCGCACATTTTTTCTACTAGCATTACTCGTAATGAGTAGCATGGCAGTTTGGTTTGCAAGCTTTAGAATGGTGGAAAGAGCGCCTAGAGCACAACAAATAGCTGCACAAATATCATCTATAGTCACAATTACTCGCGCAGCCTTAACTCATTCAGCACCAGATAAGCGCCGTGAACTATTATTTGATCTTGCTAGCAACGATGGGATTCGTGTCTATTTATTGGAAGAAACTGATGATATTGAGGCGCAAGACCAAACACCTGCGTTTGAGCAACTACGTTCATCTATTCAAAAAAAATTAGGTAACCATACCCGTTTCGCAAAAAAAATGAACGATGTGGAGGGATTTTGGGTTAGTTTTGAAATTGATGACGATAAATACTGGTTAAGATTAGATCAAGGACGTATAGAACAAGCTACCGGAATACAAGTATTAGGATGGGCTGCAATTACCTTATTTTTAACCTTAGTTGGTGCTGCGATTATTTCAAAATTAGTCAACGACCCTTTAGCAAGAATTAGTGTTGCGGCACGCACTTTAGCCAAAGGCAATCGACCCAAGCCACTACCTGAAAAAGGACCAAAAGAAATTAAAGAAACGAATGCTAGCTTCAATCAAATGATGGAAGATTTAGAGCGTATAGATTCGGATCGGTCAATTATTCTGGCGGGCATATCGCACGACTTAAGGACTCCTTTAGCGCGCATGCAACTTGAAGTGGAAATGGCAAGTTTGTCAGATGAATCAAGACAAGGAATGCAATCGGATCTTGGTCAAATGGATGAAATAATAGGGCAGTTTCTTGATTATGCAAAACCTCTCGATACAATTGCATTCGATCAAGTTGATTTGAGTGATTTACTTTTTTATATAACCGAGGAGTCATCTCGTTTAACAGACGTACAAATATATTCTTCGATACTCCCCAACATGCAAATATTTGGAAGTGAAATCGAGCTAAAGCGACTATTTAGTAACCTTATTGAAAATGCCCGGCGTTACGGAAAGACATCCAATACAGATATAGTAAAAATTGATATTCACTCAGAATATAAAAATAAAGAAAAAAAACATGGCTTGCTCATCACCATAAGAGATTACGGTAATGGCGTGGCAAACGAGGATTTAGGTCGTTTATTACGCCCTTTCACTCGAGGAGACACTTCCCGTAGTCAAGCAAATGGATCAGGGCTAGGATTAGCGATAGTAGATAGGATAGTCAAACGACACGGAGGCACTCTTCGCATTTTTAATCACGTCGACGGTGGATTTGTTGTAAGCATTTCGCTGTAGATCCAGCACTATTCAAACGGAGGGGTAAAGCACCCGAACCCTGGGGTGAACTATGCGGTTCTGAAGGTGGGATATGCGTTTTAGAGGGAAAGAAA
>NZ_JBEONP010000048.1:0-37733 GCF_040544435.1 Undibacterium sp. GrIS 1.2 | reverse complement strand
GGTATGCACAGCGTTTGCTGATGCGCCAGCAACAAAGCATTCCCGCATTGAATGCGCTGCATGAATGGATGACGAAGACGCTTCCCGGCGTGGCGCCATCCAGCGCACTCGGCAAAGCCCTGGGTTATATGAAAAAGTGCTGGAGCAGGCTAACCCGTTACACGGAGCGAGGCGACTTACCCATCGATAATAACAAATGCGAAAACGCCATACGTCCCTTTGTGGTTGGCCGTAAGGGATAGTTATTCAGCGATACGCGGGGCGGAGCGCATGCCAGTGCAACAATCTATTCAGTAGTGCAAACGGCCAAAGCTAACGGAGTTGAACCCTACAGCTGGCTGCGCCGTGTACTGCGCGACTTGCCAGTCGCCCAGACGCCGGAGCACATCGAAGCGCTGCTGCCATGGACCATGCCCGAACTCAAGGTAAAGGCAGGATGAGCCGCATCACTACACCGGTACTGGCACGGTCAATTCAACAAGTGCGTGCCATGACACTGGTACAAAAAGAACAGCTTCTGGATAACATGTTCCGCAGTCAGCCAACACTGCTCATTGCCTGCCTCGTGCAACATAAGATAGGAATTCCATTTGACAAAATGGAATTCTTGATGGAACTGATCTTCATTTGTTTCCAAAGCATGAAAGAGTCTGGATTGACATGGTCTCTGATTGACGAAAATCAATGGGAGCGGCAACTGGGACTTCTTGTCGCCAACGTCAAATTCACTGAAAGACTGAGTAGCGACCTGCGCAGACAAAGTTTGCACCAGTACATTGATGATCATCCAGAAAAAATGCTGTTCGTATTTGTCATGAGCGAACTCCTACCCTGGCTTGATCAGTGTGGACTTGCAGAAGACAATGAACGATACGTTATGCTTGCGGCGATAACTGCCGTCAATTGCATCGCGAATATGCCGATGCCACCCATGAAAAAAACAAAAAAATAAAAATAACTGGACTGGCAGTACTGTAGTTTATGGATCGCTTACGGTCAAACGTCTGTTGGGATGTAACAAGGGGCATTACCACATCTTGGCCAAGAACGCCACGCGTGCCATTGCGTAGCCAGCATTTAATGGCAAAAGTGTGCGCATGGCAGGTGAAATGCAGACCGATAGCTCCAGAAACGGTTCGGGAGAACGAGGAAAAAAACGCGCAACTTCGCTTTATCCACTTAGTTTACGTGAATGGACAAACGGAACCTAAAACCGACCGTTATTGAGCAAATCCTTGGATGAAAGTCATTGACTATAATAAATCAACTCGGTAAGACAAGAATTTGTTCCACGCCGTCCTGTATCGAATACACGCTGGTATCCAGCGTTAACTCTGGATGTCGGGGAATTTCATAGGGACTATCAATGCCGGTCATATTGGGAAGCAGGCCATCTCGATTTCTTGTACAGTCCTTTTGGGTCTCGGTGTTCACATACATCCAGCGGTGTGCTGATATATACCTCAATGAATTCGGCATCGCCGATCAATGCGCGCGCAGCTTCCCGGTCTTTATTAAACGGCGAAATGCAGGTAACAATCACAATCAGACCGGCCTCTTTCATCATTAACGCGACTTCTCCGATGTGTCGGATATTTTCGGTACGGCTTTCGGGTGAAAAGCCCAAATCCTTATTCAGATGTTTGCGAACGTTATCGGCGTCCAGGATGTAGGTATGTTTATTTTGTTCCTGGAGCTTTAGTTCCAGGGCGTTCGCGATCGTCGATTTTCCAGCTCCGGATAGTCCGGTGAGCCAGATGACTTTTGCTGCATGCCCTTTGATGGATTCCCGATTTGATTGGGTAACGCTAAATAATTGTTCAAAGGATTGGGTGAGATTGATTGTATTAGAAGACATGGTATTCACTGGGAATAATCAAAAGCGATCGAGCAATTATCGGTAAAACTATTTTAAAAATTCAATGTTATTTAGCTAATATCAGTAAGAATAACATGACGATACCTGGTCAAGTTGCATATATGCTATCGGATTGTAACGAGCGCCAGTGGGAAAACTGCTCAGTAAGTATTTACCCAACGTTTTTTAGAAAGGACTCGATTTGCGTGCAGGCCACACTCGCTCCGTCTTCGTCGGAGATACGCTGCATGTAGTTTTTCAATAATTGATGCTGTGACTGGTTTTTGAATAACTTGTCCAAATTTGCTGCCACTGCTGCAGCCTTATAATTTCGCTCTGCCATCACCATGGCCAGATTCTGATTACATGCTCTGTGCGCATTGTCAAACTGGTCCCATGTTGATGGTACGAGTAGCGATGGAATACCAAATCGCAAACTCCAACCTATCGCGCCTATCCCGCCTGAATGTACGATGGCACTGGCAGATTTCAATAGTACCGAGTAAGGTACATAACCAGTGATCAAAATGTCCGATGATTTCGGTAATTCAGCATGAAAACGCTGTGCTGCCAACAAAATACCCCGGATCCCCATCCGTTTGCAGGTCTCTATACTTTCGGTAAAAAATTTTCCGGGATGGGTGCGCATACTGCCGCCGGGTGCAAAAACTATCGGAGCCGGGCCGCCATCAATAAATTCTGCCAGCGACTTCATCTTTTCTGCACCTCGCATAAATTCCGGCTCGAACCAGCTAAATCCTGATAAAACAGTATTGGTAGGCCAATCCGGTTGGGGCTTAATGAGTGAGGGGGAAGTCATTAACAAATTGAGATGCTCTGAGTACAGCCCTTCAAAGCGAGGATGCCCAGCATTTTTAATACCCAACCTGCGTTGCTGTCTGATGACGGAATTCATCATAAGTCTGCTGACGCTACGGGCCAAAGTAATATATGGACGCTGGGTAGCGGGATAAGCCATCGTCAGACTCTGTAACCGATGGATATAAGGAAATAGAGGAGGATCATACTGAGAAGGGAATGCCAAAGGTGAGGGTGCACAGAAAACCCAGGGCTTGCCCGTTTTTTTGCTGACCATGGATCCCGTATAAGCGAGCTGATTACCCACTATCAGGTCATAATCATTTGCAATTGAAGATAGGATTTCATATTCTTGCTCCAGATTTCTGGGCGACAGCGTCTGAAGTATTTCAGCTGTGCTACGCAATTTAGAAAGTACTGAATGGTTTTCGAGTTGCTCATTTTCAGCAGGTCGTTCATCAAGTTTAATCAGCGATATGTTTAATAGGCTCAGCGCATCGGCATGATGTCCTTCCCCCGCGACACTGACAAAATGCCCTTTATCTTTTAGTGCTTGCGCGATGGCAAACATAGGAAACATGTCGCCGTAGCCACCCTTACCAACAATCAGAATACGCGCCATAAAATCCCAAAATTGAAATCTCTAAATTAGTTCAGTTTGCCAGCAAGCCAACATTCCGATTCCAAAGCCGATCCGCTGCTTCATCCGCCGCAGCGCTTAGACCAGGTTCACCGTAGAAAACACCACGAATTTGCAGCGTATTGCATACGGCGTTGATAAAGGCGTCTACCATGGCGGGAGCGGGAGGTTCTGCCTCGGTCCAGAAACGGTCTAGCGATTCCTGAAAACTTAGTCCGGCCACATCATAGATTGCCGAGCCCAAGGTCATAACCGGACAACCGAGTTGCAGCGCACGAATACCGACGGTGCTGTTGACGGTAACAACACCAACTGAACAACGCAGAATTTCGTCTAGATCACCGCCATCAAAATAATCGAGCCTATCCACAATACCTAACTGGTCCGCTCTCTTGTAAATCAGGCTTTTCCAGTTCTTCAAACCAGGATCGAGCGGATGCACTTTGATGAGTAGTCTGTCATTTGCGTCAGCACATCTTGCAAAAGACTCCAGTGTTAGCCAAATTGCCTCCTCCAGACTATCAAACGGCGAGTAACTGACGATTTGAAAATCATTTTCAAGTTGTAGCGGCAACAAAAAATAACGCGCGTGTTGTGCTTTCAATTCTGCAAGTCTGGCTAAAGCATATCGATGTCCGATCCCAGCAAGCAGTATCCGACGACCGATAGAAAAATAATGTGCTAGTGGATGGTTGCGCCTGTAAGGGCGACGATAAAACGGAAACAGCCAGAAATAAAAGAAATTGGCCAGATGATACAAAATATCTCCCCATGCCATTTTCCAGAAATGATCTCTATATTGCTGCGTTAAGTTAGGCTTGGGTGCATTGGCAGCGAGTGCCATAATAGATTCTGGATCTTTGGGGAAAAGAGAGTCGCCACCCATGCCATTGCGCTCAAAGACGATCCAGTCGGGTCTGAGATAACCAAAATCTGTCACCGTTACCCGAATATTGCGTGCTTTCGCCAATTCAATGGCATGTTTGTGATAACTGCGTTGTTCACCGACCAGTACAACATCTGTGACTTTATGCTGATCAAAAAAATCGGCGATAAAAGCAGGCCAGTCAGCAAGCGATCCACGAAAATTTACGGTATTCGCGCCGCGCCAGAACAACTGATCGCCAATACAAAGATTGAGTCCGGTTACTTTGCCGCCACGCTCTGTTAATTTTTTTCCGATTTTGCTGAAAAATGGTGAGGGAAGTCCCTGTAGAAATACAAAGTGCAGTTCAGACATAATTCATCCAGATTGACATCAATATTTTTTACTCTGTTTTAAAAACCACTGTATCGAATCCTGCATTGCTTCTTCAAATCCGACCTTGGTAGGACAAAAAAAGTGAATTCTATCGGCGCTGTGACCACAGGTCCTGCCAAAGAATCGCACCAGCAAACGGTGTAACATTGGCTCATGTCTGGGTAGCAGCAGCTTGTGGAAGGTTTCCAGGCCACGAGCCAGCTTTTCTGCAGCGGAAAAAGACAGATTGAATACAAACCCCTTTCCATTGATGTCAGAGCGAAATTTATCAATAAATGTCCGCCAGCTAACGTCATAGTTGTCCCGCACGTTGTAACACTCTCGATGTGCTTCGTGTGCGCTACTTGCCCAAATCAGGCAATCTATTAGATTATCGATATACACCAGTCCCGCATGTACTTGCCCTTTGTCGACTGTCAACATGATGCCAAACTTGAGTTCAGCGCCGATACGAGTAATGAACTGACTGCGGGGGCCAATGATATTTCCAGGCCGGATAATCGTGTAAGAAATGCCAGCCTGACTACCCAGTTCCCGGACCACACTTTCTCCCATCAGTTTGCTTTCCCCATAACCAAAGCCTGCGCCATTGGGGGTGCTCATTTCATTGCATGCAACCGCCGGGAATCCGTACACGTCCATCGTCGACACGTGGACTAACCGTGCCAACGTTTTATTTTCTTTCGTAATGGCGGTCATTAAAGTGGTCACACCAAGCACATTTGCCGCGTAATAGGCGTCTGAGTTATCCCAGGTGTTGACATTCGCTGCACAATGAAAAATCACATTCACATCTCGTACAGCGCGCGAAACTGCGGCGACGTCATTCAGGTCTCCTATGATTACTTCGCAGCGGGTATTTAAAGGTGAAGCAAGTTTTTTCGCATCACGCACCAGTAGACGAATTTTCCAGCCTTCCTCAAGTAGCCGCTCAGCGAGTCGATAGCCTACAAATCCGCTCGCACCTGTAATCAGTGCAGATAATTTTTTTGCATCTGCCATCTATTTCCCTTTTAATAAAACACTGCGACATAAAGTCATAGTACTGAACCAACTAAACCAATGATCTAACCATGTAAAATGCATCGCAACGAAATTACATTCAATAGTCACTGTCATTAAAAATGAAAATAAAAATATTCGAAAAAATCAGCGATGTACCAAAAGAACAATGGGACCGTATTCAATCCGGATATTCGTGTTGTTATGCATACGAGTTCTGGGATGTAATCGAACAGGCCAAACTGAATGATTTTTCCTATCAATATGCCATCTTTTACGATGAGATTGATAACCCGATGGCCATCGCAAGTTTTTATACCATCACTACCGACATCGCCATATTTGCACCACCCGCACTTCGAAATTTTCTATTAAAAATCCGTCGTTTGTTCCCTAACTTCCTGAAATTTAAAATGCTCGAATGTGGTACGCCCATTAGTCTGAACAAGCCTTTTGTGGCGAGTGTAGCCATTTCCGAGCAAGAAATAGTTACATCGCTCGATACTATGCTGAATGGACTGGCCAAAAAACAGGGGCATTTTTTGATTGTAGTCAGAGACTTCGAGCCAGAATCCGCAGCAACTGGCGCGTTGTTCAAGCAGCGGGGATACCACCTAGTAGATAGTCTTGCCACAACTTACATGACAGTTTCTTGGTCTACTCCGGAAAAATACCTATCCTCACTTAAGAGCTACTACCGCAGTAAATTACAAAAACATCTGAAGATCAATCAGCAACAGGGCATTCGTCACGAACTGCATGACGAATTTGATCACCTGGCCGACACACTCTGTAACCAATGGCTGGTTGTGCACAACAGCGCCAGTGAATATCAGCGAGAAATACTCACGCCAGAATTTTACCGAGGATTTTCTTCAAAGCTAGGCGAACGCTCTAAAGTAATTCTGTTTTATCGTAATGACGAACTGATTGGACATGCCTTGTTGCTAATGGATCGAGATACGCTGCGCTGGCTTTATTTTGGCCGGACCGAGGCTGTTAATGACAGCTTATATATCTATGTTGCGCACAAAGTGGTTGAAACCGCTATCAATCTTGGTTTAAAGCGGATTGAGATGGGCTTGACCACGTACTCAATCAAAAAAGATCTGGGCGCTTACATGTCACCCATTCAATTCGCGCTGCGTGCCCCATCCGCTTTCATCAATTTTTTTGTGGGCTTCTACTACCCAATACTTAATCACACACCTGAAATTCAAAACAAAAACATTTTTAAACAAATCTAACGCACACCGATAATACGACGCAAAAATACCCTGATAAACTTGCGCCACAGCGGTGTGGTTCCGCCTGATTTGGCATGCCAGCTGGACAATTCATCCAACGACTGCTCAGGCGCAATCAATTTTTTTCCGTCCCGGCTTAAGTACAGCGGATACTTGATCAGCACGCCGGCTACTAGTTCGTCTAGCGTTAGTTTGCGACTGCGTCTTTCGAGCGGAGCCATGTCGGTGGTCAAGCCCCAGCCCGAGTAAAAAGGCTGTCCGTAACAGGTGACTTGTTTGCCGCGTAGTAGAGCTTCAAAACCTGTAAGGGAGGTCAACAAATGGACTTCATCTACCTGCAATAGCAAATCACCCATCGCCGCATTGGTAAGCACTTGGTCACACCACTCAATTGCATCCCGCTCAAGTTGTCCCTCGGCACGTAGTCGAGCCAGCACATCAGGATGTGGTTTGTAGAGCAGATACGCATCCGGATTGGCAGCGCGTACTGCCTTCAGCAGGCCGATATTAGTACGCACACCCGGTGCCCCATAGGTCAGCGAGGCATCACTTTCTACTTGGCCAGGAACTAAAATCACCCGTTTTGCATTGGCCGGGCGCTGCCATTGGTCTGTGCCCACATTATATTTGGTCAAACTCGAAGCCACGATACGAGCGCGTAAAGCAGTGGCTCGGGCAGTCAATACACCATCAAATTCGCAGGAAGCCAGCAGCGTTTCGAGTCCGGATACGCGCGTCGCATCGTAATAAATGCCTACTGCATCCGCAATCCACGACACCGGCCGAATTAAATCCGCACCCAAACCAACCGAACGCAAAAAACCGTCTTCCATTCGCAGCACAGACACCTGCTCATCAATACCTTCGGGCACGGCACACATGCCCCACAAAATCAGAGTGGTGCAGGGCCGCACGACATCTACTTTCTCAATAAAATGCACCTCATGACCCGGAAAACATTGCTTCACGACCGGCCATTTCCAATACGGGAACCGGTAGACATATAACACTTTGGACATTTTAATTGGGATCATATGTCGTTGAATAAATTAAAAATTGTTATTGGTCTAGCCGTTCAAGCAGCGCATCCACCATCGAAAAATGCTCGCTCCAATCAGGCACCTTAAAATTTTGCATACGTACTAGCTGAGCCGCCCGGTTTTTACCTTCCGGCCGCGCATAATCTATCACCAGTTCGGCCCATCGGATACCATCAAGCGGATCGACGTACTCTGGGATATCATCGGCAATTTCCCGGAACACTGACAGATCGCTGGCAATAACGGGGGTGCCCAGTGCTAGTGCTTCCACCAGTGGCATACCATATCCTTCGACAAAGGAGGGGAACAGCAGGGCCTGGGAATGATGCAAATAGGTAACCAATTCTTGGTCTGAACAACGGCTCAGTTCAGTCACATACCCTTTGAGCTGGATGCAGCGCTCCAGCAGATCGATCACATTTTCGCATTCCCACCCACGCTGACCAATGACTATCAGGCGGGGGGCCTGGTCACCATATGTTTCAATCAGACGGCGCCAAATCTGCAATATCATCACATGATTTTTGCGCGGCTCAATGGTGGAAAGCATCACAAAATATGGCGCTGCAATCGGCCGTGCACCGGGCACTAGAGGCTGCATACCAGGAGCCAACAAACCTATTGTGGACGGAGGCAAGGGCTTTGCCGACTTTTTCGCGTATGTAGACAGATCATCTAGCGTGGCCAGCGAGTTGGCAACTACGCCCGATGCCAGCGACAACATTTGATCAATACGCTGGATATGTTTTTCTGCTTCACCGGGCCGGCTATATTCAGGGTGCGTGATCGGAATCAGATCATGCACCACAAACACTGGCCTGACCCCCATCTGCTTCAACATAGTTGGATAGCGTATATTTTCTAAGCCACTATGCCCAGTGTTAAATAAAATCTGGCCTGCTGTGCGTTGCCGATACCAGCCCCTAGCGATACCCGTGGCGATAATCTTCGCAGCACCTTTGGACGATTCATGCTTGATCAGCCAAGCAAATAACTGTTTTGACTGCTCCTCAGGCAACACCCAGCTGCGCCCGGCCCAACGAATTACCGCACGCGAAATACGTCCGTAATACTGCACATAAGCCAATCCAACCCGATCCACACCGGTTGGCAGGCGACCGTCCATTAGGCGTGAAACGAGACGCGTAACATCGATTAAAAGTTTACTCACAAGATATTTCGCACATTTAAAAGGTCGTTGATCCGCAATATTTAATTAAACAGGGTGGTTGATATGCCCAAAATTTCAAGCTTTAGTCGTTAGAGGCTTAAATTTTCTGAAGCCACGCCGGGAATACCAGCCTATTTTTACAAGAAAATAGCAAATTGAGATACTCTTCATTGCTGCTGCGAACCCTTTCTTTCAAAGGCAGGCCAAGAAAAAACACAAATACTTGAGCCTGCATAGAGGAGATCCATTTCTAATGCGACTGCTCAGAGTACCCCGATGTTAGTGCTCTTCACCCAATGTTGCACTATTCGATGTGTCGTCATTTTCGGTCATAGGGCAGGTCTATTGTGAATGTATGGAATGAGCCTGCTGACTGCTCCAGAATACCACTTGTCAGTAGCATAGCTTGGGGTTAAGAGTTATAGATAATTATTGCTATCAAAATAAATTGTTAGCCCTCATTTATTGGCAATGGACAATAAATCTGCGAGAGACTGTGGGTAGCGATAGTTTTCAAGATGTAGTGAAATTGTTATTAAAGATGAAAGTAGGCTGGTGTATAATTCGCGCGCCAGAAATAAGCCTCAAGAGTAGTATGATAAATAACAACTTTGTTGGAGTTAATACGTTAATAATGGTATTTTACTATCTATATAGTCGAAGGTGGTTCCTGAATGAAATATATTGATAATGTGAACAGTAATTTTTAGACTATTTATTTAAGGAAGCATAATTAAATCGATTCAAAGAGTTTCACAACTAAAAAATCTTGAATTCGCGTTGGTTATCATTGAATGTCCCTTGCAGTATTTTCTGAACTGACTTTTTACCGGGCTACAAATTGAACACCGTCTTAACACTAAACAGTTTTACGCAAAATAAATTCATACGTCGAATCCTTGGAATAAACAGACTTTTTCTATTTACGGTGCTAATTCCGACTCTGGTATCTGTCATTTATTTTGGTCTGATTACCTCCGATGTCTACATTTCCGAATCAAAATTTGTGGTCTATAGCCCAGGTCAAAGCAGCGCAGCCTCCGGTCTGAGCAGCCTGCTTGGCAATGTGGCTGGTAATAATTCAACGAGCGCTGCCAACAATATTCATGATTACATCGACTCCTGGGATGCAATGACGGCACTGAATCAGACTTATGATCTCAAAACTGTTTACGGCAGTCGAAGCATCGATATCGTCAATCGGTTTGGTGGAGTGCTCTACCCCTTTATTAATAATGTTGAGCTGCATCGCTACTATAGAAGCATGGTGCTAGATAGTATCGACTCCAGTAGCGGTATTACTAAACTAACTGTACGCGCCTACAGCGCTAGCGATGCCAAAAAAATCAATGATTTTTTACTGCAAAAAAGCCAGGATATCGTCAATAATTTAAATACAGATGCGCGTAACAAAGCGGTAATGTACGCGCAACAACAGGTTGATATCGCAGAAGAAAAGTTACGTACTGCAATGCTGGATAAGGCGAAGTACCGGAACGCACAAAAAATATTTAGCCCGGTAGAGCAATCTGCTTTGCAGTTGACTATGATTTCCAAGATGCAAGATCAATTGCTGTTGCAACAAGGCCAGCTTGATGAGTTGGTTGTACATGCGCCAAAGAACCCACAGTTACCCGTATTGAGAAGCAGTATTAAATCATTGGAACGACAAATCAGTGAAGAATCTGCCAAAGTAACAGGTTCGGATAATTCGCTGGCGAACAAAGATATCAAGTATGAAGGCTATCTAGTATCACAATTGTTGGCGCAAAAGCTGTTGGAAGCGGCGACAACCTCGCTGGAACAGGCTAAGGTGACAGCGCAGAAGCAGGAGCTTTACCTTCAAGCAATTAGTCGTCCTAACTTGCCGGATGCCTCTCAGGAACCAAAGCGGTTTCAGAACATATTGGCTACGATACTTGTGGCCTTAATTGTTTGGGGCGTGCTTTCAATCGTGATTTCTGGTGTTAAAGAGCATCATGATAGATAGGCCTAAAGTTAGTTTTTGGTATCAGCTTACCATTCAGCTGCGAGTCATACGAGCACTGGTGATGCGCGAGATGATGACCCGCTACGGCCGGGAGGGTATTGGTGTAATTTGGCTGGTGGCCGAACCTGCGATGTTTATCGTGGGCGTGATGGTTATCTTTTCGGCGATTGAGGCGCCACGTGACGGCATTACTATAGCTGAGTACCTGGCCGTTAGCTATCCGACTCTTTTGTTATGGCGCAATACATCAGGACGAGTTGCCAAGGCCCTCGATACGAATCGTTCCTTACTGTACTACAACCCTATTCGTCCAATAGACCTATTGTATTCCCGAATTTTTTTGGAGTTTGCTGGTGCGATTGCTAGTTTTTTAATACTTTTTTTGGCGTTCGCGGCTCTGGGAATTTGCCATTTGCCGGATAATGTGTTGTTGATGACATTTGGTTACCTGATGGTTGTATGGTTTTCGTTTGGATTTGTCCTGATTTTAGGAGCGTTATCTGAGCTAAGTGAAACTATTGAAAGAGTCTCACACATAATTTTGTATCTTATGCTCCCGTTTACCGGAGTATTTATGCCGGCATATTTAGTACCCTCGCAGTACAGGGACGCGTTGATGCTTACACCTTTAATTAATTGCGTTGAGATGTTCCACGCTGGTTATTTTGGTGATCGTATGGAGACCTATTACTCGATTCCCTACACCATGGCGGTTAATTTGACTTTGACTTTTGCAGGTTTAGTACTCACCAATCACGCTATACGACGCGTTAAGTTGTAGGTAACCATGTTTGAACTCATAAACGTCTATAAAAGTTATCCAATACATCATGGTAAAGATGAGCGCATTGTGCTGAAGAATATAAACTTTCGGGTTGAAAAAGGTGAGAGGTGGGGAATTCTGGGTAGAAACGGTGCTGGTAAATCAACCATGATCCGTCTGATCAGTGGTGCTGAATTCCCTCACTCCGGAAAAATAATTAAGGATATGTCCATCTCTTGGCCATTGGCCTTTGGTGGGACTTTTCAAGGGAGTCTGACTGGACGTGACAACGTTAAACTGATTTGTCGGGTTTATAACCTCGATTTTGAAAAGTGTATCGACTTCGTTGCTGAATTTACCGAACTTGGCGCCTATTTGCGCGAACCGGTTAAAAACTATTCATCCGGAATGTCCGCACGATTGGCCTTTGCCATTTCCATGTCGGTAGAATTTGACTGTTTTCTAATCGATGAAGCCATGTCGGTTGGGGATCATCGTTTTCTTCATAAATGTAACCAGGAGCTTTTTGGTAAGCGTGCTGACCGAGCCATGATTATCGTCGCTCACCAAATGGACATAATAAGGGATCATTGCAATCATGCAGCGGTGCTGGATCAGGGGGAGCTGAAAGTATTTGATACAGTTGAAAACGCAATCGACTTTTACAAAGAGTTAAATGCATGATGCACCGCCTAAAAAAAATTGCACTTAACAACCTGCCAGTTTACAAGCTAAGAAATCGGCTCCAGCTTTCTGTAAAACATTTAGATGGTGAAAATAGCTCAATTCGTCAATTGCTCGTCGATGTATCTGCAATTGCTCAGTCCGATGCAAAAACTGGAATTCAGCGAGTGGTGCGCAACTTGTACCAGCAACTATTGCGGTCTCCGCCAAATGGATACCGAATTTGCCCTATTGTCGCTTCGCGCAAAAATTTTTATCACCACGTCCCTGCGAATTTTTTGAATATGCCCACTACATCGCCCGGCACGCCAATTCAAGTGCGCGCTGGTGATATTTTCCTTGGATTAGATCTGTCTGCGCACATAATTCCACATCATTTGCCGGAATTGTGGGCGTGGAAGAAGCAAGGTCTACATATTTGCATAGTCATATACGATCTTTTGCCGGTGTTGCACCCACAATGGTTTAACCCAAGAGCTACCGAAAATTTTCATCGCTGGTTGCGTGCAGTTGCTCTTTTGGCAGACAGAGGCATAGCTATCTCGCGTACTGTGCAGGTTGATTTTCATAGTTGGCTTAGTCAGAAGTACGATCTGACTGCCAACGATATTCCCTGTGCCACAATTATGTTAGGTTCAGAGTTGGATAGCGATTCAATTGCTACAGAAGCCCAATTGCCGAAAAAATTAGACCAGTGTGAATTTATTCTCATGGTCGGCACCATCGAGCCACGCAAAGGTTATGACGATGCTTTAGACGCCTTTGAAGCGCTTTGGGAAACAGGCAACAATATGACATTGGTAATCGCTGGGAAACAAGGCTGGAAAGTGGATGCTTTGGTTCGGCGTTTGCAAAGTCACCTTGGCTGTAATAATCAGCTCCATTGGATTGAAAACGCAAACGACAATGTTCTACGAACCCTTTACCAAAACTGTAAAGGAGTGATTGTTGCTTCCCGGGCGGAAGGTTTTGGATTGCCGCTCATTGAAGCTGCCCGTTTCAATAAGCCCTTGTTGGTTCGCGACATTCCAATATTCAGAGAAGTAGCTGGTGATACCGTGAGCTATTTTTCTGCTTTACAGCAAAAAAACTTAACTCATGCTTTGAAAGAGTGGCTAATTAAATTGAATGAAAAAGATCAAATACCTGGCGTCCCTCCGGTTGTGGTGACATGGCATGAATCATGTAAGGACTTGATTGCAGCATTGCAGCCCCTGATGTTGTCTAGCACTGAAAACATGAGAGTTCCTGAACTCGAACGAGATTTTAAAGATATCCTGCACAACAATAATTGAGAAAAATATTATGAACTCACTAAATAAATCCTTCGAAGAAGTCACTGCCGCTAGTACTCTGAATGAATTACTTTCGTTTTATGATGAGTCATTCATCTATTGTTGTTATCGCACGTTATTGGGGCGCGACCCTGATGAGGCTGGATTGGCATACTACCTGCACAGGATTCGCGGCGGTGAGCAAAAAATGCAGATTCTCGCTGAGGTTAGTGCTTCACCGGAAGCCGTTCAGCTGAATGTCAATGTTAAGGGACTAAGGTCAGGGATTCGCTTCCAGAAACTTGCGCGAGATTTAGGCTTTAGACAAGCACCAAAACAAGTAAAAAAACAGGAAGAGGTAGTGGCTACTACTTTTCAAATCACGGAGGAAATTCCTGATCTGGAACCTCTGCCGAAGGCGCAGCTGCAACCAGTTCCGGCGGTTACGGTGGTCAGGACGTCAACCTTACCGAGGTTGGCGCACTCGATAGAAAATCCAGAATTAATAGCTGAGAACCTTCGCACAATTTGGGTCGATCTGACTACCTCATTGCAGTGGACTGGAGGAGTAGTAGGGATTATTAGAGCTGAGCTGGAAATTGCATGTGGAATGTATAAAGTCGATGATAGCGTACGATTTTCCATGCAAATCGAAAATGGTTTTGTGGAGATTCAAAAGGATCAATTGCAATGGTTGCTTAACGCCGAAAATGTCGCCGATGCATACATGAATTTTTTTGGTCGGTACCAGAAAAAAGAGGGCGAGTTAAAGCCTTCTGAGGAAGTGACTCAACAAACGGTTACGGTTCAAGTACCTAACACGACCGATTTGTATTTTCCATTTAGACCGGGCGATATCGTTATTGCGGTCGGTTGGATGGACAGCAGGAAGGAAGAGTATTTTTCCAAGGTTAAGGAAGTATGTCCTGACATAGTGGTCGGTTATTTAGTCTATGACATTATCTTGTTACTAAAGGAAACGACCCACTTTTATGATCAAACAGGGTGTGAGCGATTTAAGGAATATATCAAATGGATATCGCATAACTGCGACTTCATGCTTTTTGGCGGAGAGACCGCCAAACAGGATACACAATCGCTTCAGGCCGAAATGGAATGGCCAACTCCGATGGGCTCTGCGGTTAAATTTGGTACCGATATTATGAAATCGGTGGAGCCTGAACTCGAGCCTCAAATTTTAGCCGACATCGGTATTATTGGTCCGTTCATTATGACAGTCGGCTCGATTGAACCTAGAAAAAATCATGACACCATATATCGGGCGTACTTACTCGCGTTGGAAATGTCGCCAGAAACACTTCCTCAATTGGTTATTTGTGGCAAGCCTATGTGGCGTGCAGAAGAACTAGTAGATACGATTGAACGAGACCCTCGACTGAAGGGCAAGGTGATTCGTTTTTCACCGACAGATACACAACTTGCGGTTTTATATAAACATTGTAAATTCACGCTACTTCCCAGCCTATATGAGGGATGGAGTTTGACTCTCCCGGAGAGCCTAGGGCAAGGGAAGTTCTGTCTTTGCAACGATACACCGCCGCTGCGGGAAATCGGCGGTGATCTTATAGACTATGCTCCAAAATGGGACGTGAAATCCTGGGCAGAAAAAATTGTCCAGTATTCAAACGATAAAAAATTATTGGCAACTTACGAACAAAAAATCAATGAGCATTGGCCAAAAATACGTTGGCAAGATACGGCAATAACGATTCGAGATGAAGCATTACGTTTAGTCAGTAGGTTGCCGGTCAGAGTTAAATCAACTTTGAAGCATCAGCCAGTTTTAGAAGTGAAGCCTGTAATTTGGCTAGACATAACTCTGGCCTTTATATACTTAACCAATGGAATGAGCGGAATTATTCGTACAGAACTTAATTATGCAAAGTATTTAAAAAGCGTTTCTCCAAATACTCGATATTTTGCATATGACGAAGGTTATTTTTTTGAAGTACTTCCAGAATTCTTGCTTTGGCTTTTTGATGATGTAAATTTAACAGCATCATATAAAATGTTTCAGTCATTCTGGAAAAAACACGAATCCGAAGGAACGGGATACCGAAATCCTTTTCGAGCTACGAATGGGCCGGTGGTTGGGCACCCGGCATATTTAGACAAGTTTCCAGATAACTCAGTTGTACTTTTTGTGGGGATAGACTCCGATCAAAATGGAGAGCAGCACAGAGTAAAGGATGTACTGAAGCTAACTTCAGGAGGGAGAAATATATTAACTTCGCATTTAGTATATGACTTAACCCCATTTTTATACCCACAATTCCATTTAAAAGTTACATGCGATGGTTACCGTCCGTTTATAGAGCACCTTTCCAATAATTTCGACCATTTGTTATATGGTGGGCGGACTGCGCAGCGTGATGGAATTAAAATGCAAGAGTTGAATGGTTGGAAAAGTCCACCAAGTGATTTCGTTGAATTCGGTTCGGATTTGACTAAAAATACTGACGAATCAATTCTGAACCAAGCAAATCGCGATGTTGAAATTTTACAAGGACTAGGTGTTCGTGGTCGCTTCATCATAACGGTTGGAACGATAGAGCCTAGAAAAAATCATGAAATGCTTTATAAAGCTTATATAACCTTACTTGAGAGCAAAGGTTCGGAGGACTTACCACAGTTATTATTTGTTGGAAATAAAGGCTGGAAAACTAAGGATTTTCTTGACACTTTTGATGCCGATAAAAGAATCAAAGATCAAATAATATTGATGACCCCCTCAGATGAGGAACTTGATGTGCTTTATCGTTATTGCTTATTTACTCTGCTCCCGAGCTTCTACGAGGGATGGAGTTTGACCTTGCCTGAGAGCCTTAGTTACGGAAAGTTCTGCTTGACATCTGATGTGGATCCTCTTAAAGAAACCGGAGGAGATTTAGTGGAATACATTAATCCACTTGATACCTACTCATGGGCTAACCGTATTTATTATTATGCAACGCATCCCAAAGAAATTGCTGTGAAGGAAGCGTATATCAAACGACACTGGAAGCCAAAAACATGGCGCGAGTCCACCGAGATGCTCACTGAGGCTTTATATGCGGCTCATAAAGCGCGTCGAATTAATGATTCTTTAAACCTAGCAGTTTCTGAAATTCCTGCAGTATTGAAAAAATAAAGGACATAGATAATGTTGCGAGTTTTTATAACAGGTATTTCAGGATTTATCGGCCAACATTTGTCGCGACAGATGAAAGCTGAAGGTCATTTAGTAACTGGAACTACGTTCAATGTAAATGACACTGAGCATATTCAATGTGACATTCGCAATCCGGAAGAAATTCGAGTGGCTATCGCCGAAGCCAATCCCGATATCATCATTCATTTAGCCGCGATCTCGTCAGTCACGCTGGGAAAAACGCTGGAATATTATGAATGCAACGTTGTTGGAACAGAGAATGTTATTGCAGCGGTCAAAGGACTGGATGGCCGCAGAAGGCTGGTATTTGTAAGCTCAGCCGCAGTTTATGGAAATCAGTCAGTCGAAGTACTTACTGAAGACTTACAACCTTTGCCGGTGAGCCACTACGGTATGAGTAAATTTGTTTGTGAACGCATGTTGGCAAATGAGACTGAAAATATAGATTACACAATTATTCGTCCTTTTAATTTTATTGGAGAAGGACAAAGTGATAATTTTATTGTGCCAAAACTAATCAATCATTTCGTAGAGCGGGCACCGTCAATAAAATTAGGTAACCTTGTTCCCGTCCGTGATTATTTAGATGTGCAAACCGCCTGTGAAATTATCAGTGACTTGGCTACCAATCCGAAAGCGATAGGGGAAACCGTTAATCTTTGCTCTGGTGTAGGAACTTCAGTTCGCGAACTTTTGGATATTTTGATTAAGTTGACCGGGCACGAGATTGAAGTAATCGCCGATCCTAAATTCTTTAGAAAATCAGAAGTGTGGCGTTTGCTTGGTAGTCCTGACAAGTTGCATCGCTTATGTTCAGGTGGCAACAAGCCCCGAGATTTGGAATCAATCATAAGTCAAATTTTGGACACCGCAGTCATTAAGAAAGAATCAATATGAAAATTACTGTTGTTTCAAATTGCCAGGGCGAAGGACTGGCACATTGCCTTGAACAGATGAATCCAGAGATCGTCGCGGATTTTTGTATTGTGACCCATCTGCAAAATGGAACTCGTAAAATTGACGATATATTGGAAGAGTGTGATTTTTTATTTGCTCAAAATTCAATTGTTGATTCGGTACCACCTGAATTTAGTCATAAGGTATTTTATTTTCCGAGTATAGCGTTTTCAGCGTTTCATCCTGACATGACTTATCTTCGAGGAAGACGAAAAGGCGGTAATGTAGAAACAGTAGAAAGCCTGATGGTCATTTATCATTCATCGATAGCGGTCTTTGGATATTTACACGGCATACCCGTTGATCAGATTTTAGGCTTTTATAATCCCTATGTATTTTCTCGTCTGGGGTATATAGACGGTTGGGACGAATCACGAAAACTGCTTATGGACGAAGGTTTAAAGGCGGGAATGCCGTTAAATTTTATGTTCCAAAAATGGGAAAAGCTTGGGTGTTTTATGTATAGTTTTAATCACCCCTCGTTAGCCGTTATTTCAGATGTTGCGATTGCTCTATTGAAAAAAGCGAAAATACCAGTTAAAAATTACAATTGCAGTCAATTTATACAAGACCCATTGAGGGCTATGCCTGTTTGGCCTGTGTACCCACAAATTGCTGCAAGATTTGGACTGGATGGCGACTATGCGTTCAAACGCGCAGAACCACATGGCGTAGTTGATCTTCGGACCTTTGTCGAGAATTCATACGCCAATTATGACAACTATGAACGGGATAGTTTGGAGCCCCTTAACTTCTCGATTGATGATTTCAACAGACGCTTAGATTTTTCCAAGCCATTATCGGCAGATAAGGAAATTGATATTCAATCTAAGCGGTCCTTGAATCCTTATGCAGATATTCCAGCCCATCAATTTTGGAAAAAGTCTCTGGTTAATGTTCCTATAGAAGAAGTAGATCCAGTGACTGAGCCTAAATTCAAAGTTGATCAGACTCAAAAAGTAGCTACCGCTGGGAGCTGTTTTGCGCAGCATATTGCCCGCACGTTGAAAAGTAACGGATTTAACTACTTTGTCACTGAGTCTGCGCCAGGCGATATGGATGCGGAAACTGCACACTTGAAAAATTATGGCGTTTTTTCTGCACGCTATGGAAATATTTATACCGTCAGACAACTCGTTCAGTTGTTTGATCGTGTTTACGGTTTTTACAAGCCTGAAGATGAATATTGGATAAGGAAGGATGGGAAGTTTATTGATCCATTCCGACCACAAATAGAGCCGGATGGTTTTGTCAGTGTGGAAGCAGCTGAGAAATCACGTAACCAACATTTTTCGGCAGTGCGGTCTATGTTGCAAGAAATGGATGTTTTTATTTTTACACTGGGATTAACTGAAGGATGGCGTTCGCGTCATGACGGGGCGATTTTTCCTGTTGCTCCTGGTGTTGTCGGTGTTGAGGTGGATGAATCGAGATATGAGTTTATTAATTTTACTTCAGAAGAGGCAAGCAGGGATCTTGAGAAATTTATGGAACAGCTTGCAACTGTTAATCCAAAGTGCAAAGTTATTCTTACTGTTTCCCCAGTCCCATTGGTCGCAACTTATGAGCCACAACATGCGTTGGTTGCTACCACATATAGCAAGGCTGTTTTGCGTGTTACTGCTGAACACGCGAGGACAGTCCATTCGAATGTGGAGTATTTCCCTTCCTATGAAATTATTACGGGCTCATTCAATCAAAGTAGATATTTTCAAGACGATCTAAGAACGGTAACTGATGAGGGCGTTGCACATGTGATGCGACTTTTCCTCAAACATTACATCGATTCGGGCGGCGGAAGCACAAAATTACTTACTTCTGATGAACATGTAAATCGATCGTTGCAACATGTTTCAAATGGTAATAAATCACTCTTTGATATTATTTGTGATGAAGAAGCTATAGCAAAAATTTAAATAAAACCAATCACATGACGATGAGTGCCGTAAAAAATGTCAATATCCGAAAAATAATGCAAACAAGCGGTGTGAGCTTCGGCACTAGTGGCACGCGCGGATTAGTCGAACACATGACAAATGAAGTTTGCTCTGCCTATGTTTCAGCATTTATTTTGGTAATTGCACGTTCATTTCAATTTAAACGGATTGCGTTGGGTATGGATTTGCGTCCAAGCAGTCCTGGTATTGCGGCAGCCTGCGCGCAGGCGATCCGCGCAGCAGGTTTTCAAGTTGATTTTTGTGGTGCCCTGCCTACGCCAGCGTTGGCGTTGCACGCTCAGTTGGAGCAGATCCCGGCTGTCATGGTGACCGGCAGCCATATTCCGTTTGATCGCAATGGCATCAAATTTTATCGGCCAGATGGAGAAATCAGTAAGGCAGATGAATTGGCAATTGAATCGATGGAAATTGAGTTGCCCCATTTCGGCGTCCCAGACACTTTGCCTATCCCGAATGCGCTTGCTCTGAAGGCTTCTGAGCAACGCTATACGCAATTTTTTCCTGCGGGGATGTTGAATGGAAAACGGTTGGGTTTGTACGAGCATTCCAGTGTGGCCAGAGATTCATTTCGACGAATCTTGGAAGCGTTGGGCGCCCAGGTTGTTAGCCTGGGCCGTACTGAAGTATTTGTACCGATTGATACCGAGGCTGTTTCGCCAGAAGATATCGCACGTGGTCGAGCATGGTCGGCTGAATATGGCTTTGATGCAATCATTTCTACCGATGGTGACGGTGATCGTCCCTTAATCAGTGATGAGCAAGGCAATTGGCTGCGAGGCGATATCGTCGGCCTCGTGTGTGCACGGTATTTGGGTGTTCAGGCAGTAGCCGTCCCTGTCAGCTGCAATACCGCAATCGAAAAAAGCGGTTATTTCGTACCGGTACTGCGAACCAAAATCGGCTCGCCGTATGTGATTGCAGGTATGCAGCAATTGGGCGGCGAATCAAAATCCGTTGCCGGCTTTGAAGCTAACGGTGGTTTTTTGCTTGGATCGGATATTTCCAGCAATGGTGAAGCGTTGGCTGCGCTTCCAACACGGGACGCCGTATTGCCCGCACTGGCAGTATTGGCTGCTGCAAGCCGGGCAGGGTTTCCGATTTCTGGCGTTCTCAAGGCGTTGCCTGAACGGTATACAGCCAGTGATCGCTTACAGAATTTTCCGGTGGAAACCAGCAGGTGTTTGATCCACGCTTGGGGAAACGATTCTGCACTTTTGAGTGCGTTTCTTGGTGATGAGTTTGGAATTCCTGAACATCTCGATTACACCGATGGATTGCGGATTACTTTTAACAATCAAAATGTTATTCATTTGCGTCCATCCGGAAATGCACCAGAGCTGAGGTGTTATTCGGAGTCGCATACAAACGAAGGTGCAGAAAATATGACCAGATCAGTACTGGCAAAGATCGGAAAGAGCCGGGATCAAAATTAAGCCAATTCAATGCAGAAACTAAGCAATACTTTCAATTTTTTAACAGGGGAATTAACTTGACTAAGACAGCACTTATCACCGGCATCACTGGACAGGACGGCGCCTACCTTACCGAATTACTGCTTAATAAAGGCTATATCGTTTACGGTACTTTCCGTCGTACCAGTTCGTCCAATTTTTGGCGAATTCAAGAAACCGGGATGCAGAATCACCCCAATCTGCATTTGGTTGAATACGATCTGACCGACCTGGGTTCAAGCATTCGTTTGCTGGAAACGACAGGCGCAACAGAGGTTTACAATCTGGCAGCGCAGAGTTTTGTTGGTGTGTCTTTTGACCAACCGGTAACCACCGGTAAAATTACTGGCCTCGGTCCGGTGCATTTGCTCGAAGCAATTCGTATCGTCAATCCAAAGATTCGCTTCTATCAGGCCAGTACTTCTGAAATGTTTGGCAAAGTGCAAGCTATTCCGCAAATCGAAAGCACGCCGTTCTATCCGCGTAGTCCATATGGCGCTGCCAAACTTTACGCGCACTGGATGACGATCAATTATCGCGAAAGTTATGATATTTTTGGCACCAGCGGCATTTTATTCAATCATGAATCCCCTTTGCGTGGTCTTGAATTTGTAACTCGTAAGATTACTGATGGCATGGCTAAAATCAAGCTGGGAAAAAGTGAGGTTCTTGAGCTGGGTAACATTGATGCCAAGCGTGACTGGGGTTTTGCAAAGGAATATGTAGAAGGGATGTGGCGCATGCTGCAGGCCGATAAGCCAGATACCTATGTGCTGGCTACAAACCGAACTGAAACAGTGCGTGACTTCGTTACAATGGCAGCAAAAGCCGCGGGATTTGATATTGAGTGGAAGGGCTCGGCTGAAGATGAAGTCGGTATTGATATTGCCACCGGCAAAACACTGATACGAGTAAATCCCAAGTTCTATCGCCCAGCAGAAGTTGAACTATTGATCGGTAATCCGGAAAAAGCCAAACGGGAACTGGGTTGGGAGCCTAAAACAACATTGGAAGAGCTTTGCGAGATGATGGTCATAGCCGATATTCGGCGTAATGAAAATGGTGTTTCGTTCTAACTTCAATTCGATACCGGTTTTGTTACCCGCTTTGGAGTTTTTTTAAAAATTTCTGAGGCGGGAATCAGTCAGAGCCGGTTTAACGAGTTATGTGATTTCGTTGGAGCGTGCTTCTTGGACCTGTTTTTTTGTGAGCCATTCAAATGTGGATCTGGACATTAAGTTTGGATCCACTTTTTTTGTTGCAGGCTGTTCTGTTTGGTATGTGTGGAGATTGGTTATGAAGTTAATTCTTGCGGTGGACGCGCTAACCCCATCACTTTCTGGGATAGGTCGGTATGCCTGGGAGTTGACCAGTCGCTTGGCTCAGGCGGGCGATATAGATCGGATACGATATATTCGTAATGGCCGGTGGGTGGGTGATCCGGCGGCGTTGCTGGCGGATGGTTACACGGACCAGAGCGAGCCGTTTTCAAAATACCCGCGATGGGCAAAAAAATTCTGCTGGCAGCAAACATGCAAAGGGGAGGTATTTCATTCGCCTAATTATTTCTTGCCTGAATATGCAGACAAAGGTGTCGCAACCGTACACGATTTATCTGTTTTTAAATTTCCTGAAACTCATCCAGTTGAACGCGTAAAGCATTTTGAAAAATCATTTGATAAGACACTCAAAATTGCTTCGCACCTGATCACTGATTCCGAAGTGACGCGTCAGGAAGTGATGGCTTATTTTTCATGGCCAGGGGACAAGATCAGCGCAATACATCTAGGCGTCTCACCGCTGTTTGCGTCACGTGCACCGGAAGATCTGAAACCTGTATTGCAGCCTTATGGACTGCATCCTGGGGGCTATTCCTTATGTGTTTCCACAATTGAACCCCGCAAGAGAATAGACAGTCTACTTGAAGCGTACGCCCGTTTGCCAGCGCATCTACTTGCCGCATACCCTCTAGTTCTTGTCGGCGGTAAAGGGTGGCGCAGCGATCACTTGCATATAATGATTGAAGCTGGTCAACGGGCCGGTTGGTTGCATTATCTGGGTTTTGTTTCGGAAGTCGATTTGCCGGCTATTTATGCGGGTGCACATCTATTCATGTTCCCATCGATCTATGAAGGCTTTGGCCTGCCTGTCATTGAGGCTATGGCCAGCGGTGTACCGGTCATTACTTCCAATCGTTCCACTTTGCCTGAAGTTTCTTCCGGCGCAACGATGTTGGTGGATCCGGATGATCAGGAATTGTTTTTATCGTCGATAAGGACGGCGATTGAAGATACGAGCTGGCGTGCGCAGGCCATAAAAAATGGTCTGGCGGCGGCAAAAAAATATAATTGGGACGTCTGTTTGAAAAAAACCATGGATGTGTATCGAAACATTTGAACATTCATCAAGGATTTTACTATTACCGTTTTATAAAAAATATCACTAGTGTCTGGTTAGAAATCGAATAAATTCAATAGGTTAGCGATAGGTGCTGTTTCTGAAATGTACCCGTCGGTCTTAAAGGCGCATGAAATCGCGGCTTTCTCAAAAATGGAGACCGATAAAATCGGCGTTGGTGTACTTAAAAGGTAAAGGCGAAAGTACCTCAATCCCCGATCATTTATGCGGGAACTTTCTGACTACGGACTGATTTTGGGCGTCCGGCTGCGCGCATGCGATGTAACTGGCCTTCCTCGCAAGCACTTCCAATCGGTATGGAATTTTCCATCTTCGACTTCCCATTAATTTCTATATTAATAATTTATAATTTAACAATATGAATTTAACAATATGAATTTAACAATATGAATTTAACAATATGAATTTAACAATATGAATTTAGCAATATGAATTTAGCAATATTATATTACTGGGGGTATAATCGGTAATTACACATAATATTAGAGATTATTTATGATCTATCCAATCATCCTCTCAGGTGGTTCAGGCACACGTTTATGGCCCCTGTCGCGCGCAGCGTTACCCAAGCAATTTTTGAAGCTCGCTTCAGAAAACACCCTGTTTCAGGAATCGCTATTGCGCCTCGATGGTTTCCCGGGCATGGCAGCGCCAATTGTTGTCTGTAATAACGCACACCGGTTTCTGGTAGCCGAGCAACTGCTGGAAATTAACAAGCCTCCAATGATGGAAATATTGGAACCTGTTGGCAGAAATACTGCTCCGGCAGTGGCTATCGCCGCATTTGCCGCGCAAGAGAAGGATGCCGATGTTGTGCTGCTAGTGCTGCCCGCCGATCATCTTGTTTCCAATGTAGCAGCGTTCCATAAAGCGATTCATGCCGCGCTAACATTGGCGCTACAAGACAAACTGGTTACCTTTGGCATTGAGCCTGATGCGCCCTCTACCGGCTTTGGCTATATAGAGCGCGGCACTGCGCTGAATGTGGATCATCCTGCTTATAATGTCGCGCGCTTTGTAGAAAAGCCCGATCTGGAAACAGCTAAGTCCTTTGTGGCTTCGGGTGATTTTTTCTGGAACAGTGGAATGTTTGTCTTCAAGGCATCGGTTTTTCTGCAGGAACTACAGGCGTTCCGACCCGATATTTATAAGGCGGCACGCGAGGCATGGGAACATAGCGTTCGCGATCTAGATTTCTGTCGTTTGGATGAGGCGGTGTTTGCGACCTGCCCGTCAGAGTCTATCGATTATGCGGTCATGGAACATACCAAGTCGGCAGCCATGGTGACAGTCAACATTGGCTGGAGCGATATTGGTTCTTGGTCCGCATTGGCCGATGCGACGTCGACAGATGCGCAGGGCAATTCGCTGCGCGGGGACGTATATGCAGATCAATCTAGTAACTCTTACATTCGCGCCGAGTCGCGTATGGTGGCAGCTATTGGCGTGAAAGATTTGGTGATTGTCGAGACGGCAGATGCGGTGCTAGTTATGCACAAAGATTTGGCGCAGGACGTAAAGCAAACTGTGGAGTATCTGAAGAAGGCTGAGCGGTCTGAGCATCTTGTACATCAGCGTATGTATCGGCCTTGGGGATATTACGAAGGAATTGATATCGGAGATCGGTTTCAGGTTAAGCGCATCATGGTGAAACCAGGTGCGAAGCTATCTTTACAGATGCATTATCACAGGGCTGAACATTGGATTGTCGTTTCCGGTACGGCCAAGGTGGTTTGTGGGAATGAGGTGAAGTTATTGCATGAAAATGAGTCAACGTATATCCCTATAGGACAGACACACAGACTGGAGAATGTTGGTAAATTGCCGCTTTTTTTGATCGAGGTGCAATCTGGCAGTTATTTGGGGGAAGATGATATCGTGCGGTTTGAGGATGATTACAAGCGTGCCTGAATGGCATGCAGATTTTTTAAGTGTTAATTTAACTGGGTTTAGCCAATTGAAATATTTTAATGATGCCTTTTTGTTCCCTGCATTTGCGTTGGTTGCTGTCACTGTTTTAAGTGGTTGTGCTACTTCGCCGGACTGGCTCTCTTCTGACGGTCCAAGCCGTCAGTCGGTGCTGGTAAATCGTGATTCGCATCATATTGAAGGGATACAACTCGTCGATGTGAATGACGGTGTGGCACGCAAGTTGCTGGCGACACATAAAAAAAACCTGTTTTCGGAAACATTTAATGGTGCTGCGAACAACGGCTATGTTGTTGGTGCAGGTGACGTGATTGAGGTGTCCGTCTGGGAGGCGCCGCCCGCCATGTTGTTTGGTGGCGCAGTGGTTGATCCGCGTGGCGGGCCAAGTACTACACATGTGACAGTATTTCCAGAACAGATGGTCAGCAGCAACGGTATGATCACCATTCCCTTTGCAGGTCAGCTTCCTTCGGAAGGGAAAACGCCTGAGCAGATCGGCGCGCAGTTGGTTGAAGCTTTAAAGGGCAAAGCCAATCAGCCTCAGGTTCTAGTACGTGTGATCAAAAATAATACGGCCAACGTTACTGTTATCGGTGAAGTCGCTACCAGTACTCGTATGCCGCTTACAGCGCGCGGTGAACGTTTGCTAGATGCGCTTGCCACAGCAGGTGGTGTGCGCCAGTCTGTGAGCAAGATCTCGCTGCAGTTGACGCGTGGCGCGCAAATGCAGGCCTTGCCGCTAAATACAATTATTAGCGATCCTAAGCAAAATATTGTGTTACAGCCTGGTGACGTGATTACGGCCCTGTATCAGTCACAGACCTTCTCGGTTTTAGGTGCCGTAGGAAAAAACCAAGAAATCGATTTTGAGGCGCAGGGTATTTCTCTAGCCCAGGCTCTGGCTCGTGCTGGTGGGCTTGATGATAGCCGCGCTGATGCACGTGCGGTATTTGTGTTTCGCCTGGAAGACGCCAAGGCGCTGGATTGGGTCACTCATCCGCAGACCACTCCAGACGGCAAGGTGCCGGTTATTTATCAGTTGAATATGAAAGATCCTGCCAGCTTTTTTGTAGCTCAGAGTTTTCCGGTTAATAACAAAGATGTGATTTTTGTATCAAATGCGCCTGCTGCTGATTTGCAGAAATTCCTGAATATTGTGGTTTCCGTGATTTATCCGATTGTGAATGTGGGGACGCTTAAGTTTTAACTGATCTGGTGAATGGATTTTCGCATGAGTGGGTGTGACGATATCTGATACAGCGTAGAGAGTATAAATTTAAACCGAATAATAATATATTATTGAAAATATAATAAATAAATTAAATTATTTAATTGAACATAATTTTTAAGCATAACGATGACGAAGAAAATTGCGGTAATAGGCCATGCGTTTCGATTTCCAAGCACCACTACCAGTCAATACTGGTCCGATTTGCTCGCCGGCCGTGATCTGGTCACCGAGGTAGAGCCTGAGCGTTGGGCGATGGATACATTTCGTCACCCCGGCAAAAATAATCCCGGCACCAGTTATACGTTTGCAGCTGGTTCTGTTGGCGATATAAGTAAATTTGATGCCAGTTTTTTTGGTATTTCACCGCGTGAAGCTGCACTTATGGATCCGCAGCAGCGGCTCTTGCTTGAAATGAGTTGGGAAACGCTTGAAAATGCCGGTATTAAACCGTCTAGTATACGCGGCAGCCATTGCGGAGTGTACATCGGCATTGCCAGCAACGATTACTCCATTCGCCTAGCAGATGATTTGAGTACGGTTGATTCTAGTACTGCTACCGGTAACACCTCTAGTATCGCAGCCAACCGGCTATCCTATGTGTTGGATTTGCGCGGTCCGAGTATGGCTATTGATACGGCCTGTTCTTCCTCTTTAGTCGCATTTCATCAGGCTTGTCAGGCTATCCGTTCCGGCGAATGTACCCATGCGCTGGCCGGTGGCGTGAGTCTGCATTTGCATCCCTATGGGTTTATTACGTTCTCCAAAGCCTCGATGCTATCTCGCGTTGGACGCTGTCAGGTGTTTGATGCAGCCGGTGACGGCTATGTGCGATCCGAAGGCGGTGGTATATTTTTGCTGAAGGATTACAACCAAGCGTTAGCCGATGGTGATCATATTCTGGCCGTTGTGGCCGGTTCTGGTGTTAATACAGACGGTAAAAAATCCGGCTTGACTGTGCCAAGTGCGCAGGCTCAAGCAGATTTACTGGTATCTACCTATGCCCGCGCTGGCATCGATCCTTCCGCCATTGATTATCTAGAAGCGCACGGTACTGGCACTGTGGTTGGCGATCCCATCGAAACGCGTGCTATTGGCCTTGCACTTGGGCAACAGCGCGCTACACCACTCCCTATTGGCTCGGTAAAAAGCAATCTGGGTCATATGGAAGCTGCCTCTGGTGTTGCTGGTCTTGTCAAGGCACTACACACAATAATGCATCGAGTTGTGCCTGCTACCATCGGTATCAAAACACTCAATCCCAATATTGATTTCGCGGATCTGAATGTAGCTGTTGTCACTGAAAATCTTGAGCTTAAAAAAACTGGGAAGTTAGTTGTAGGAATTAATTCTTTTGGTTTTGGTGGTGCGAATGCGCACGTGATTCTGGAGAGTGCACTGCCTAATCCGGTCAATCCAGTAGTTGCTCTAAAAAATACGGAATTTCCGGTCATGCTATCGGCTAAGAATGCGGCGGCATTGAAGCAGGCGGCCAAGGAGTTTGTCGGTTTTATGCAGGATCAACCTGACTCTGCGCTATTCGACGTCAGTTACAACACTATTTTTAACCGTGAAGCACACGCGCACAGGCTGGTTGCTAGCGGCACTTCTACCGCGGCCATTGCCAGCGCTTTGGCGGCGTTTGCAGATGGGGGTAGCACTCAGGTCAGCAGTGGTGTGGCGTTAGCCAAGCCCTCCGGTCCGGTATTTATTTATTCTGGCAACGGCTCACAGTGGTTCAGCATGGGGGCACGGCTGCTACAGGAATCAACCGTATTTGTCACCGCTGTGCGTGAAATTGATTCTATTTTCAGGAAGTATGGTGATTTTTCTCTAGAAGAAGAGCTGGCCGGTAAAAACGGTGATCGCTATGACCTGACTGAAATCGCGCAGCCCACACTATTTGCCTTACAGGTTGGCGTAACTAATATGCTGGCGCAGAACGGGATTATGCCGGTTGCCGCGGCTGGTCATAGCGTTGGTGAAGTGGCCGCCGCCTGGGCTTCTGGTTCGCTTACCCTGGAAGATGCAGTTAAGGTTATTTATTTCCGCAGTGCTGCGCAAGGTACGACCAAAGGGCGTGGACAGATGACGGCAGTTGGCTGCAGCCTGGCTGCTGCACAAACCCTGATGGAACCGGACAGCCTGACTGTAGCCGGTGTAAACAGTTCCCGCGGCATTACGGTAGCAGGTGCACCCGATCACCTGAGCAAACTAGAACGGGCGTTGCGTGAAGGTAGCATACCGTTCAAACGACTGCCACTTGACTATGCGTTCCACAGCCCGGAAATGGATTCGATTGAACAGAGTATCCGGAAAACCTTAGCGGACATACGTCCGGTGAGTGGCAGTATTCCGTTTTATTCAACGGTTACCGGTGCGTTGCTGGATGGCAAAGAATTACATACCGACTACTGGTGGCGCAACATTCGTAATCCAGTTTTGTTTGAACAGGCCTGCAAACAGATTCTTGCTGCTGGCCAGACAGTTTTTATTGAAGTCGGACCGCATGCAGTCTTGCGCAGTTATTTGAACGACTGCCTCAAAGATACCGGGCAGGAAGGTCGTGTAATCACTACTCTTGCCAAAAATGACGATGCGCCAGAACGCATCCGGGCTGCTGTGCACCTGACTCTGATAGCTGGCGCCAATGTGGAATGGAATAAGCTGTTTGTCGTACCGGGTAAATTCATGACGCTGCCAACTTATCCTTGGCAGCGCGAACGTCACTGGTACACGAATTCGCCTGCATCGATTGGATTGTTGAGCCGGTTTAAGGTACATCCTTTGTTAGGCTATCCGCTTCAACAGCAGGAATTGTGCTGGGAGAATCAGATTGACACCCAGTTGCTACCGGGGCTGGCCGATCACGTGGTGGGTGAGCACGTGGTATTTCCTGGTACTGGTTTTGTGGAGCTAGTCTTGGCCGCAGCGCTGGCATGGAAACCCGGAAAACTGGTTACCGTTGAAGAATTGGAAATCCGCGCACCCCTGATTTTAAGCGACAAACAGGCGAAGCTAATCCGGGTACACATCGCGCCGGCTGACGGTAGTATTAGTATTAGCGGTCGCGATGTTGCAGGTACTGAACCCTGGGTTGTACATGCAACGGCACGGATATTGACTGAGCCGGGCACGTTGCAAGCGCCGTCTTTAGAGCTGCCGTTACACACACCAGACTTTACCCAGTCAAGTCATGATGTGTTGACTCGCGCAGCAGGTCTGCATTATGGCGAGGAGTTTCAGCGCATCGACCATGGTTGGGTCGATGGGGCCAGCGCGCTTATGCTGTTGGCAGAGCGCCCTTCGAGTTCCGATCTTGGTAACACCCATCTGCACCCTGGTATTCTGGATTGCACGTTTCAGTTGATCATTCAATTGTTGAAAGAAGATGCGCTTTTGCATGACGGCATGGCCTATATTCCGGTTCGCATGGGGCGGATTGTATTTCTGAAATCCGACACCTTGCCGTACAGTGCGCATGCGACGCTGTTGAAACGTTCGCCTCATTCGCTTACGGCTGAATTTACCGTGTACGACAGCGAGGGGGCCGCACTTGCCGTTATTACCGACGCGCGCTTTAAGAGCGTACGTCTGCACAAGGCAGCTATCGATCAATTGCGGTTTTTGGATTTCCATGCTACACCAGCCCCTCATCCGCTCGCGACAGTTTTTCCAAGTGTAACTTTTGCACAAATGCAGGCTGCACTAAGTTTTGTAGTTCAGCAATGTCAGGATGCACAGTTGTTTAATCGGTATTCTGAAGAAGTCGAACCGTTGCTCGATACGCTATGCAGTCAATTCACGCTGCAGGCCTTGTCGGCGCTGGCGAGTGACAGTGGGTTGCTTACTGACAGCGCAGTAAATCACGTACAAAAGTGTGCACCACAGGTTGCTGGATTTTTTAACCAATTGCTGGCACTTGCGGAGCATGATCAATTGATTGCGCATCGTGAGGATGGTTGGCAAATTTTGCCGGGCGAAATGGTACTGGCAAACGATCTGTGGAATTTGTTGATTGCCGATTATCCGGAGTATTTCCAGATTATTCAGGCAGTCGGTCGCATTGGCATGAAATTACCTGAGCTTCTTACGGGGGCTGTCAATCCGGCACATCTAGTGTCCGAATCTTCAACTCACTCTGCGCTGATTCGCTTGGCGCTAGGGGATGCTGGCAAGCAGAGCCTCACCTCCACAGTGCGTGACTGGATCGATTTCAGCCTCAATCATTTGCCTAGCGGGCAGCGACTCGGTGTGCTAGAGATCAGCACGGGTCTACCGATTTTTGCAGCGGACATCTGTGCCCGTCTAGACTTCAATTGCAGCGATTTCACTTTTGCCAGTATCTCCGACAGCGCCTTGCAAGAAGCTGTCATTTTAAAAGAACATTTCCCGCACTTTAATACGAGTAAAGTCGGTGCGCCGGCCGAGGCCTTTTGCAACTTGGTTATTGTGCAGCTGGATTTTGCTTCGCTGGACGAGGCCTTTATGGTGCTTAACTATGCCAGATCTCAGCTAGTGGATGGTGGCAATCTACTGCTACTCGGTCAGCATCCGTCGCGCTGGATGGACTTCGTATTTGGCTGCCAGACCAACGAGCAAGGTGCTGTCTGGCATTCTGCACAACCCGAATTTTGGAAGGGCCAGTTGCAGTTATTGGGGTTTACTGATACCTACTCTCAGGATTTGGTCGCCGATGTCCGCTCAGGCCCCTATGTGCTGGTTGCGAAGGCAGGTACTTCGCAAAGCGTGCGCAGTATTCCTGCCAAAAGTTGGCTGTTATTGGCTGATGAGGTCGGCTATTCCTCAAAGCTAGCTGACCTGTTGTCAGAAAATCTAGTGGCGCGCGGCGATCAGGTCAGAATTGAAACTGCCGGTGACACTGCTCATATGAAAGCGCTATTACTGGGTATGCCGGAAAAACTAGATGGTATCGTTTACTTGACCGGGCTGAACGTACCGGTTGAGTCGGCGCAGGCTATATTGAATTTGCAGGTGGATCGTTGTGCGGATTCTGCCGCGCTGATTCAGGCTTGTGAATCCGCCGAGATCGATACCACCGTATCGCTAGTTACGGCCAATGTGTGCTTGGATTTGCTCGGTGATTCCGGCGATCTGACATCGGTGGCCGACGCCGCACTATGGGGTTTTGGCCGCACTCTGATGAATGAAGCCTCGAATTACGCGGTGCGTATGGTGGACTTGGTTGCTCCAAATGAGTTGGAGGTGATTGCCGCGTCACTGGCACTAGAATTGGTGTATGCGGATAAAGAGACGGAAGTCATGCTCGGCGCTGGCGGTGCACGTTACGCAACCCGCTTACGGCTGGAACCGCGGCCAACTGGCGTGGTAGCGCCTCAGATTGAAGAACCGACTCTTAGGCTGGCGTTTCAGACGGCGGGGCAGTTGCGTAATCTTCATTGGGAAACGCGTGAAAGGATCATGCCAGGCGAGCATCAGATTGAAGTTGAGGTGCGTGCAACCGGCCTGAATTTTCGGGACGTGATGTATGCGCTGGGGCTGCTGTCGGACGAGGCAATAGAAAACGGATTTGCTGGGCCGACGCTGGGTCTCGAATTTTCTGGCGTAGTTATACAAGCAGGATCCAAGACCAGCGGCTTTAAGGCGGGTGATCGGGTAGTCGGTTTTGGTCCAGCGAGTTTCAGTAATCGTGTAATTACTCAGGACAGCGCCATTTCGCTCATTCCTGGACACATTACGTTTGCCGCGGCGGCCACCATACCGAGTACGTTTTTAACGGTGTATTACGCACTGAATTCTCTGGCGCAATTACAGCCTGGTGAAAAAGTACTGATCCACGGTGCTGCCGGCGGGGTAGGCATCGCAGCAATCCAATACGCCAAATGGATCGGTGCAGAAATTCATGCAACGGCAGGTTCTGACGAGAAGCGTGACTTTTTGCGCCTGTTTGGCGTTGAACATATTTACGATTCACGGTCGCTGGCCTATGCCGATGAAATTTTGGCCAAAACTAGTGGTGCAGGGATCGATGTTGTGCTGAATTCACTAGCAGGTGAGGCCATCAATTCTAATTTCCGGGTGCTTAAACCGTTTGGTCGTTTCATTGAACTGGGTAAGCGCGATTTTTATGAGAATACTAAAATCGGTTTGCGTCCGTTTCGCAATAACATCAGCTATTTTGGGGTCGACGCTGATCAGTTGATGCAGGTTCGACCTGATTTGACCCGGCGTCTGTTTGCAGCGGTGATGAAGTTGTTTGGCGAGGGGGTATTTCATCCGTTGCCATATACCGTGTTTGAGGCCAACGATATCATTGCTTCGTTTCGCTACATGCAGCAGGCCAGACAGATCGGTAAAATTGTTATCACCTACCATCAGCCAGTGTATCGTCGCCGTAGCGCTGTGCAGCTGGAGCAACAACAGCTTTCTTTGAATCCTGATGCGACGTACCTTATCACTGGCGGGCTGAGTGGTTTTGGATTGAAGGCTGCCGAATGGCTGGTTAGTAAAGGCGCACGTCATCTGGTGCTGATTAGCCGCAGTGGTCCAAAGTCGGAAGAAGCCAAAACAGCGATTGCAGCAATGCAGGCTAAGAGGGTCTCGGTTCGCGCCGTCGCCTGTGATGTGACTGATGTCGTTGCTTTATCGTCTCTGTTCAAACAGATCGATGAAAGTCGCCATCCCATTAAGGGACTGATTCATGCTGCGATGGTGATTGATGATGGTCTGATTCGCAATATGAATCCTGAGCAGATCCGGCGGGTGCTTGCTCCCAAGGTAGTGGGTGCGTATCATCTGCATCAATTGACCAGAGATTTGGAACTAGATTATTTTATTTTGTTTTCGTCGGCAACCACGCTGTTTGGCAATCCGGGGCAGGGTAACTATGTTGCCGGCAATGCTTCACTGGAAGCGTTGGCAAGAAATAGGCGTTCTAGCGGATTACCGGCCACCTGCGTACGCTGGGGTGCGATTGACGATGCCGGTTTCCTGGCAAGGAATGCCGACATTAAGGAGGCATTGCAGGGCCGCATGGGCGGTGCAGCACTTAAATCGGAAGTGGCTCTGGGCGCGCTTGAATCTATGCTGCTCGCAGATCGCTCCGGTTTGGGAGTGCTTGAACTGGACTGGCGTGCTTTGGCTCGCTTCCTACCAGCGGCTAATTCAGCCAAGTATAGCGAGATGGCACAGCAGGATGCTGAAGCAGATTCTGACAACAGTGATGATATTCAGGAACTACTCACCCAATTGTCCGATGAGGAACTACAGGTAGTGGTAATTGGAATGATCAAGCATGAAGTAGGCGAAATTTTACGGGTTGATCCTGAAAAAATTGACGCTACTCTATCTATCTACGACATGGGCCTCGATTCACTCATGGGTGTAGAGCTGGTGCTGGCACTAGAGTCGCGCTTTGGTGTGCGCCTGTCGGTGATGACGCTGAATGCTACGCCAACGATCGTCAAATTGGCCGAGAAGCTGATTCAGCTTCTTAAAGGCAGTGCCGAACGCAGCGAGGCGCAGCAACAGGTGGCGCAGATCGCAGCACAGCATGGTGCGGAAATAACTGACGAATTGGCTGCGAGTCTGATTAAGGACGTGGAATCGAACAGTATTGCGATCAACAATCGGATGATTAGCTGAGATGGCAATTAAAACACCTTTTGGGTTGACCTCTGCAATCAAGGACAGGCTAATACAGCAGGCCCTAGAGCGTAAGCTGCGTTCTTTTGACAAACCACCTGTAGAAAAGCTGTTGAGCCTGAAAACGAGTTCTGTGCCCGAGCAGTTCTATCAGTTCCACCTGCACCCAGGCTATCAGCAGTTGCGCATCATCAACGACGGTGGCGCGCGTTTGGGAATTACCAATCCGTTCTTCAAGTTGCATGAGGGAATAGCCGGTGCCACGACTTCGGTAGGGGGGCAGGAATATATCAACTACGCCAGTTATAACTATTTAGGTCTATCAGGTGATGCGCGGGTTGCCAATGCCGCAAAAGTAGCGATTGATCAGTACGGTACATCGGTTTCTGCTAGTCGTGCTGTCTCAGGTGAACGTCCCTGTCATCGCGCGCTGGAAAGCGCGCTTGCTGCTCTATATGAAGTTGATGATGCTATCGTCTTTGTCAGCGGCCATGCTACCAATGTCACCACGATAGGTTATCTGTTTGGCCCTAAAGACCTTGTCCTGCACGATGAGTACATACATAACAGCGCCTTGCAAGGCATTATGTTATCGGGTGCTAAACGCATGTCATTTCCGCATAATGATGTCAAGGCGCTGGATGAGCTTTTGAGTCAGCAGCGCGAGCATTTTGAACGTGTACTGATCGTCGTTGAAGGTATCTATAGCATGGATGGCGATTATCCCGATCTGCCTCAATTTGTTGAAATTAAACGCCGACACAAAGCGTTCCTGATGGTGGATGAAGCCCATTCTTTGGGCGTAATGGGCAAGACCGGGGCAGGTATTCGTGAACATTTTGCTCTTAAAGGTAGTGATGTTGATATCTGGATGGGTACGCTTTCCAAGTCGCTCGCTGGATGCGGCGGGTATATTGCAGGAGGGACTGCACTGGTTGAACATCTGAAATTTCTTGCACCTGGATTTCTGTACAGCGTCGGCATGTCACCTCCGATTGCAGCGGCATCTCTTGCCGCGTTGCAGTGCATGTTATGTGAGCCAGAGCGCGTTACGTCGTTACAGGCGCGTGGACAGTTTTTTCTGAATTTGGCGAAAAATGCAGGCATCAATACCGGGACCAGTTCGGGATTGGCTGTCATTCCAGCCATCGTAGGCAGTTCTATTAAGGCCGCCCGTTTGTCTGCCGCCATGTTTAAACAGGGTGTGAATGTACAGCCGATACTTTATCCGGCGGTTCCTGAAAAGTCTGCCCGACTAAGATTTTTTATATCATCTGAGCATAGCGAGGCACAAATTGAAAAAACGGTGCAGTTGTTGGCTGGGGAACTCAAGAATTTATGATCATAGCCAATGAGGCATCTAAAGCGTTCGCACAACTTATTGCTCTGCTACGGCAGAAACCAGCGGCTGCTTCGTGTCGTCCTTATCCTAAACTGCGCAATTTTATTCTCGATATTATGGCCGAAGGCCGGCGCAAAAATATTATCAATTTATTGATGGAAGTCGAAATCGCACCCATTAGAACGCATATTAAGGCATATGCGCTTGAACATAATGAACGGATCACTTTGACGGGCTTTATCTGCAAATCCTTTGCGTGCGCAGTGGATGAGGATAAGTCAATACAGGCCTATCGGAATGGAAAATCCAAACTGACGATCTTTGAGGACGTTGATCTATCCTTGATGGTTGAGCGCGAAATTGATGGTCATATTATGCCGGTGACTCAGATCGTGCGCGCTGCTAATCGTAAAGATATTAGCGACATTTCCCGGGAAATTCGCCTTGCTAAAAAATCATTGATCGGTGACATCGGACCGATGAATGCACTTGATAAGCTATTTTTTTCATCCCCTCGCTTCATTCGAAGAATTGTCTGGTTCATGATGCGACATGATCCTCAAATGTTTAAGCAGTTAGTTGGCACCGTGGGAGTTACTTCTATGGGGATGCACTCCAGTGGCCCTGCTGTCATTTTTCCTATTACGCCTATGACGCTTACTTTGTCAATCGGCGCAATCCACAAAAGGGTGGTGCTGGAAAACGGTTTGGCTGTTGAAAGAGATTTTATTCAGATGAATCTGGGCGCCGATCATGACATTATTGATGGCGCGCCGTTGATGCGGTTTTGCGAGCGCTTAAGGCGAGTTTTGCTCAGTGGCGCTGCGCTGCAGTAATTTGATTTGTTTGTCACGTCAAAAATCCACTCAAATTCTTATTTTGAATGCCGCGTGAATAATGTACCGGAAAGCGCACTGGAAACGGCCATAAATGGCGCGTTAAAAGTGTACAAACCCCAGCCTGTAGTCTTATGCCCTTGAGAGTGCATGAGAAAGGCGGAAAGTATGTTTCCCGTGGATATATATGTCAAAGTACGTCGCGCTGTGGTGGTCGAGAACAAGAGTGAGCGTGCGGTTGCTCGCTACTTCGGCATTCATCGCAATACGGTCAGGAAGATGTGCCAGTTCGCAGCGCCGCCCGGTTATCGGCGAGCGCCGGCTCCGGTTTCACCGACGCTGGTGCCGTTCGTCGCCATCATCGACGCCATTCTGGAGGCCGATAAGCAAGTCCATGTGAAACAGCGCCATACGGCTGTACGTATCCGCGAACGGCTGCGTGACGAACACGGCTACGGCGGCGGTTACACCATGGTGCGCGAGTACGTCAACGGTGTGGCCAGTCGGCAGAAGGAAGTGTTCATGCCGCTGGCGCATCGCCCCGGCCATGCCCAGGTTGATTTCGGCGAAGCCGACGGCTACATCGGTGGCAAGAAGGTACGATTCCACTATTTCTGCCTGGACATGCCGCATTCGGACACGTGTTTCGTCAAGGCGTATCCGACCGAAGACACCTAAGCCTTTCTGGATGGACATCTTGCCGCCTTCGCGTTTCTCGGCGGCGTGCCACAATCGATTCTGTACGACAACACCCGGATTGCGGTGGCCAAGATATTGGGCGATGGGCAACGCCGACGGACCCAGGCTTTTGCCGAGTTACAGAGTTACAACCTGTTTGACGACAAATTCGGACGTCCTGCCAAGGGTAAAGTGGAAAGACTGGTGGGCTACAGCCGGCGTCACTTCATGGTGCCGTTACCGGTGGCAAATGATTTTGCTGCATTGAATAGCCAATTGCTCGACGGCTGCAAGAAACGTCAACGTGCTGTACTGCGTTTGACCGTAAGCGATCCATAAACTACAGCACTGCCAGTCCAGTTATTTTTATTTTTTTGTTTTTTTCATGG